>SVKY01000058.1:5937-14552 GCA_015068235.1 Oscillospiraceae bacterium | reverse complement strand
GGATAGCAGCATTGCCATGCAAAGCAGCATTGCTATCAGTTTTTTACATCGTTTTGTTTTCATAATAATCTCCTCTCAATTTATATTTTCTGCTGCGGTAAAGCGTCAAATAACAACTTGCCCTTGATGCTCTGATTGGACATAAAAGTGCACTTTTGCTTCCAGGTTCTTTTGTATTACATTTTATACCCAAATTAAGTATAGCATAACGATTTTTACTTTTCAAGTGGCGTGGATGAAAAAGTGCACTTTGCGCACCATAGCTATTGCAATTCCAAAAAACAATCGTGTATAATGGTTTCAGCGCAAAAAAAGTATGTCAATTTTCTCGGGGCAAAAAGTGTAATTTATGCTCCAATTTTCCATTCCGCTCACGCCATAAAATGCCGATTTATCGGTCGGTTTATTATTTCGGAATGCAGGCGTTGATAGCAGTTGCTTTAGAAGCTGTAGCACACGGCATCCCTGACGCACCATTCATATCATGATTTCCTTACGACGGCATGGATATGTTGTGTCATGCTTGCTGCAGGGACTCTTATGAAAAAGTTTGTTTTTTTGCCTTGAAAAAAATAAATAATTATTATACTATAATAATAGTAAAAATATGGAGGGCTTGTTATGAAGAATAAAATCTGCAATCGTATGATTTCGGCAGTCCTGCTTGTATGCATGTTGATGAGCATATTGCCGGCGAGTGCATTTGCGCAGACGGCAGAAGCAACCAAAGGACTAAGCGCTGAAAAAACCGTTGCTTCCGAGGTAATTGCCACGGCGGAGGAGAGCAATTCCGTGCTCCGTGCGCTGCGCAGCGATACACAGACACAGTCGGTCAGCTACGGCGTGCAAAATGCTTTCTCAAAGCGGAACGCCGGGAAGCCTCTGTCCTTCACCCACAGGGGCGCTTGGGAAACCGTACCTCAGAATTCGCTTCTGTCCGTATATGAGAGCATCGTTCTGGGAGTTGACGGTGCTGAGATCGACATTCGTCTGAGTGCAGATGGTGTCCCGGTTCTGTGTCATGATACCCATATCCGTGGCTGTACCACAGTCAGTCAGAACACTGCGGATGCGGACTCTCTGGTGAAGAATCTGAACTGGACAGATTTGCAAACAAAGCAGCTTGTGGCGCCGTTTTCATCCTCCAGCCAGGACTTCGCTTATGCCATCACCCAGGCGCAGGCGGACATTCTCAACAGCCTGTCCTCCTATGAAAGTCATTACGGTGCGCAGGCGAAAGCAGGCGACAAGATCACCATGTCACGACTTGATGACGTGCTGGATCTGGTTAAGAAATACGGGCCGAATACCCTCTTAACCCTGGATAAGATGGACAGCGCAGACGTATTTGCAGCCTGCTGTGCGCTGGTTTGGCAGAAAGAAATGCAGGACAATGTGATCTTCAAAATATCTCAGAGTGCGACTAACTTTGCATCCATGCTGGAAGCTGCCGCTTCCGCTTGCGGAATCTCTGTCGATACGCTGAAAGAAAATCTCCAATGCATGTATGTGGCAGGGGCAAGCGCTGCGACGGACACCTCTGCCATCGCCGCTCATTTAGGCAAGGGAAGCTACCTCACGAGTGTGGAGATTACATACGGTGCCAATCAGGCGGTCGCAACGGAGGATGGTATTCGTTCTACGCTCAAGCCTTATTGCGAATCCAAAGGACTTGCGCTTTACGCAAGCTCCGCCGGTGAGAGCTACTGCGGTGGCAGGAACGATGCGGAGTCCACATGGGCGCATCTGCTGAATTTGGGCTTTGACGGCATTATGAGTGATGCCGGTATAGAGATCGCAGCCTACATGAATGCTTATCTGAACGATCGGAACGCTTCTGACACCATTCAGGCGGAACACTTCCAGAACTGCAACAGCGATACTGCGAATTTTACTTTGCAGACAAGCAGAGACAGCAACGGCAATAAGCTGGTTCGGGATTTGGGCAACGGAGATTATCTGGAATTTAGAAACATTTCCTTCACAGGCACGGAGAAGAAGTTGTATTTCCGTGTACGGGGTCTGTGTTACGGCGCAACCGTCCGATTCTACCTGGACGATATTTCCTCCGCTTCCTGCTTGGCGACATATACGCTTGGGGTCGATGCGGAGCCCTACACAATTTCTGCCTCCCTGCAGATGGCGGTTTCAGCCGGAACTCACAGTGTGATCGTAACGGCTTCCGGTGCGGAACATACGGCGCTGTTTCATTTTGACAGCTTCTCTTTTGCGCCGGAGGATCACTATCTGTTCTTCGATTTTACCGACACACAGGCAGACCGGGAACGCTACAGCGCACCTGCCTATGGCTCTCTGGATTCTTACGATGTGGCAGGCGCATGGACGGGCGAAACGAATACTACGAACAAAACCGTAGCCAACGGCTGCCTGAATTTTGGCGTCAGCAATGCCAAGGCTTACGGCTATATGCAGACCGCAGGAAAGCTTAATTTCATCCCCGGCAGCAACGATGTTTGCACCATTTCTCTGCGCCTTTCGAATGCGGAGCAGATCGACACGTCAGCTGACAGCTTCCTGTATTTCTACTTCGGCTGCAACGGGGCAAATTATCAAAATGCGTATCGTATGGATTATGCCATTGCTCCTGAAACCATGGACAGTGCCGACTACATCAATATTACATTCCCGTTAGATCATGCCGGGTATTTGTCGGCGGAATATATGAGCGGTATTCGCTTATACTTCCATAATTTCCAAGGCAAGAACGGTGAGGATGCACAGGTCAGCATCGATTACATCTACGTGGGTCCTGTTCGCCCTACAGAATCTTTGTATTTCGGCTTTGAGAACAGCGAGGCTTCCGTCGGACGCTATGAGGATCCGGTTTACGGCGGATTTAACTACGATTTGGCGGGAGAAGGCGGCGCCTGGGCGACGCACTCCACTGCAGTAGATGATACGGACTCCGATGAGGAAAAGGCAAAGAATTATACAAATTACACCATAGACAACTCCCTTGGTACCTTTACCCTGCAGGTGGGAGACGGCAAGGAAGGGGAAACAAAGCACGGTCCTAAGTTTATGACCACCAATCAATATGGGATGTATCCCTGGTCGGGCAGAGGTCGATATGCACCTTTGTGCTTTGATCCGGCTTCTGCTGAGGTGATCGTGGTTCGCTTTAAGCTGACGAATTGCGTGCAAGCCTCCGGTGAGGAATTATCCCTTCAGGCAGATATGCACTATCGGGATGTCAGGGGAAATCAGTACAACCGCTATGCGATGGTAAGCACCTCTTATTCCGCAACCAATGATGTGTATCAGACCGTGACCATTCCTTTGAGTGCCTTCAGCACCAAGGTTCCGATGCTGAGCGCTTTGGGTCTGCGGTTTGTAGGCATCAAGAGCCCTTCTGCAGACAGCAGGGGAACCGTTACCGTGGATTATCTTTATATTGGACCCCGCAGCGATAGTCCGACGCAGACATCTCTGTTCTTTGACTTCTCTCACAGCGTCTCCGATATCCAACGGTATAACACGCCGACCTATGGCTACCTGGATTATGACATGGAGGGTGAGGGCTACTGGGCAACCTATACCACGCATAATGATACAGGAGAGGATAACTCCATCAACCAGCGGAACTATGTCATAGACAATTCTGCCGGGACGCTCACAGTGGCTGTGGGTGACGGTTTGGAGGGAGGCGACAGCTATTACGGTCCCAAGCTAATGACCACCAACACTTATGGCGTTTACCCATACCGCGGACGGGGAGCGTATGCACCGCTTCACTTTGACCCAACCGGTGCAGGATATATGGAGGTTCGTTTCCGCCTGACGGATGTGGTTCAGCAGGGAACCATGACCATGCAGATGGAATATCATTACCGCAAGGCAGACGGCAGCGACAACATCGCCTATGAGAACACCAAGGTTCCGTATGAGCTTCTTCTCGGGGAGTACCAGACCATCCGCATCCCTCTGTCGGCAACCTTTAAGAATGCGCAGGAGGTCACCAGCCTTGGCTTGCGCTTCCTGGGAATCCGAAGTGAGGATGCCGAAGTGCGGGGCAGAGTTACAATTGACTACATTTATGCGGGAAGTGAGGCGAACCTTCCGTCGAATGCTACCGACGCAGGCATTTTGGTTCCTGCTTATTCCGGCGGCATTGCTTCCGATTGGATGACCTACGATTGCGGTCTTGCCAGTACCTATAGCGATTCTCCCGTCCAATCCAAAATGCGGATCATCTCCGCAACGACGGAAGCACAATTTAACGATTATTGCACAAAGCTGAGCAAGGAGGGGTATCAAAAGCTTTTCTCCAGAAAAGTTGCTGCGCAAAGCGGTAATCACTCTTACGCCAAGTTCCTTTCTCCCGATGGAAGCTATACACTCTACACCTACTACAGCGCGCATTCCGGAGAAGTCAGAGTGATCGTAGACACCCAAGAGGAGACACTGCGATTGTTCAGCTATGACGGAACCGGAGATTTGCGGCCGGAGCTGTATATGTACGGTCTGTCCCTGGCGAACAGCGGATACGGCAAGACTGCAACGGCTGACCCCTTAAACACCCAAAACAGAGAGAATGCAGGCTCCCTGTTTGTAATCAGGCTTCCGGATAACAGCCTGTTCATCATCGATGGCGGTGCCAACATGGAAATGGGCGACCGCTCTTGTGAGGAGCTTTACGCATTCCTGCGGAGGATCACAGGCACTGCGGAGTCAGAGACAATGGTCATCAGCAATTGGTTCATGACCCATCCCCATCGGGATCATATGGGCGGCATATCCCGTTTCCTTCATAAATACTCCTCGCATTTTGAGCTGCAAAATATCATGTACAACTTCGATATTGAAAGCGGCTCTACCAACTGGATCAAACGGGTTGCCCGTCTGTATCCCAATGCGCAGTATTATAAGATGCACACAGGTGAGAGCTTCAATATGGCAGGCGTGCAGTTTGATGTGTTGTTTTCGGTAGAGGATCGCTATACCCCAAACAGCAACAATCGACTGATCACAGGGGATAAATCCTGCCTCGGTGCCTATTCCAACGAGAATAACATATCTGCGGTTTTGCGGATAACCTTAGACGATAAGACATTCCTCATGACGGGCGATATGGGAGCAGCAGATGCGCTTCTTCTGAAGATGTATCCTGCTTCCGATCTGAAGTCAGATGTGTTCCAGATTCCCCACCACGGTCTTGACGTTCATACGGAGCTTACAAAAACCGTAGCCCCGACCATTTCCCTTGTAAACCAGGATAAGAGCGCTATTTTCAGCCATAAGATGATGTACAATTATACATCTTTATTGCTGCCCTATGCAGGAACCGTATATTACGGCGGAACGCATACCGTGGGCTATGCCGCAGACAGTGGGGTATTCCTCTGCGAGGAATTTGCGGATGTTGACAGCCTCGATTGGTCAAACCGCACCTATTTTATGGAGGAAGCCAACCCCTATGACGGCAGCACGAGCGTATCGGATCCCGAGCCCTATTACCGCTATACGCAGGTCAGCTCTTTGAGCCAAACGGATCAGACCTGTCTGATTGCAAATGATAAGCTGGGCAACGTGCTTTCCTATGACAATTCGACAGGCTCAGTCAGCGACGGATTGCCGACATTCCGTGATGAGAGCCATTACTACGTTGCCGAATCTCAAAGGAGTGATCTAAGCTGGCTCATCAGTGCGAACTCTACTGCGGCGAATGCGAATGCTGCAGTAACCGGCTCTGTCACCTATCATTCCGGAGTTCCGATTCGCAAGGGTACAGGTGGATTCTGGGGCACAGGGACGTTGAACTCAGGCATACGCTTCGGCACAACAGACGACTACGGCAGCACAGGCGTGTTCAATTCCTGGTCACCCTTCACCAGCCAGCTGACCGATACCAGCAAATACATTTGGATCGATGAACTGGACGATGGTACTTATTTGATCTACTGCCACAGCAATGGAACCTACTACACCCTCTATCGGGACGCAAGCGTTGCGACAGAGCTCGGCTGGGGCGCAACCAAGATGGACAAGACTACCTTGAACAGCAATCTTGAGTACCTCAAGCTCCGCCTCTATGCCTATGAAGAAACTGCCGATACTATGCTGCTGTCCTGGACGGGACATCAGGATTACTATGTAAGAACCGGTATCGCCAATAACGATATCATCTCTCTCCTTGCCGCAGACATTCGGGTAAATTATTCCTTTGAAAAATTCGACTATACCGGAGAAATTTTCCACGCTTCCCCAAATGAAAGCGATCCCGGTACTTATTGGTTTGTCTTCCCCGCCGGCTACGATCGGAATAAGGCTGGGGATTACCAAATGACGATCCAATATAAGAATGCCGTGGGAACCATTCTGACCTTAGGCACCTTTACTCTCCATATTTCAGATGAGAATCCTCAGGGAAAGCAGCTTTTCTTCGACTTCAGCGACAGTGCTGTCGATCGTGATAAGTATAAGGATCAAAGTCAGTACAATGAGGTAAACTTCGATGGCACCTCCCGATGGCTCTGTCAGGAGTATAGTTCCTCCTCCGACACTATCGCAGAAATCCCCGGCGCAGTGGATGTTGCGGAGGGAACTCTCACGATCACAAAACCGACGGATACGTCTGACAGCTTCTATGCGGAGGCTTATGCAAGCGGCTCTACACCGCTGAGCTTCGATCCTCAATATGCTCAGATCCTTCAAATTCGTTTGAAGCTGGACAACCTAAAGGCTGTTACGGACAGCAATCCCTTCTTCCGTTTGTGGTACTATAAGAGTGATGGTTCAATCACCTACGACCGCAGCTATCTCTTTGGCAAAAATTATGTCTCCGACGGAGAATATGTGACCATTACTCTGGATCTGTATACTTCGGAGGATATCGCTGCCAATGCAGATGTTTCCGATTTCCCGAAACAAACCCTGAACAGCTTGTCCAAAATTACCGGCATCCGACTTGGTTTCCATGACTTTACCACGGCTGATGCTGCAAAGTCCGGAACCGTGACCATCGATTATTTCTATGTCGGACCTAAGAGCGAAGCGCCCTCGCAGGAACAGTTCTTTGTGGATTTCACCAATACAGCGACCGATCGTGAGCGCTACAGTTCCAAAACCTACGCCTTCCGTAACTTTGACTTGCCGGATGATTGGAATGTCCACAATAACGGCTCCGTCCTTGGCTCGGTTACCGTAGAGGATGGAACCATGATCGTAAACCCGGGCGGCAGCGTGAACACCCTGGTCGTACAGCCTTTGGAAAATGGTGGTGTAAACCCGATAACCCCCATCTGTTTCGACCCTGCAAAAGCCGAGATGATTCAGATTCGGATGAAATTTGAAAATGTGAGCTGTCTTAGCGGAAAAACGCCGCTTGTTGCCGTGGATCCATATGTCCGGGGAAGTAAAATTAATACGCAGGATTACTATTTTACCGAGCAGCAGGTTCTTGGCGAGGAAATGATTGCAGTTACAGTTCCTCTTTCCGCTGAGGATATCATTCGAGGAAACTACACGAATTTCCGCTTATATTTTACCAACATGGGCTTTACTGCCTCCTCCAGAGTTGTGATAGACTATATCTTTATCGGTCCGGAGGAAAAACTCCCTGCACCGAAGCTTACAGTCACATTCCAAAATGCGGACGGAACTGTTTTGCAAACAGGAACAGTTTATCAAGGCGAGAGTGCAACTTATACCGGCGCAATGCCCTCCAAGGCGTATGATGCTGCGAACCACTATACCTTCAATGGTTGGGACAAGATGCTGAGCAATATCTCTGCTGACACAACCATTACTGCAACTTACATAGCAACCTCTCATAGCTATACCTACAGCAAGATCGACGATGCCGATCACAAAGCAATCTGTTCCTGCGGCTACAGCAAAACGCTTTCCCACAACTGGAACAGCGGAAGTGTAACCACCGAGCCCGGTTGTACCGCAGCAGGTAGCAAGACTTATACCTGCACCTTTTGCGGTGGCACAAAGACCGAGAGTGTTTCTGCGAAGGGACATACGGAAGTCATCGACAAGGCAGTCAGCCCGACATGTACCGAAACCGGTCTGACCGAAGGTAAGCATTGCTCCGTCTGCAACGAAATTTTGATTGCCCAAACCGTCATCGAAGCCAACGGACACACCGAAGTGATCGATAAGGCAGTTGCTCCCACTTGTACCGCAACCGGTTTGACCGAAGGTAAGCACTGCGCCGTCTGTAATGCTGTCATCGTCAAGCAGAATACCGTTGCCGCAACCGGTCATACCGAGGTCATCGATAAGGCAGTCGCTGCAACTTGTATCGCAACCGGTCTGACCGAAGGTAAGCATTGCTCCGTCTGCAACGAAATTTTGATTGCACAAGCCGTCATCGCAGCCAACGGACACACCGAAGTGATCGATAAGGCAGTCAGCCCGACTTGTACTGAAACAGGCTTGACCGAGGGTAAGCATTGCTCCGTCTGTGATACGATCATCGTAAAACAAAATGTGGTTGCGGCATTGGGTCACAACTATAAAGCTGTTGTCACCGATCCTACTTGCACAACAGGTGGCTATACGATCTTTACTTGCTCGGTTTGTTCTGACAGTTACCGTGGAAATGAGGTTGCAGCAAATGGACATGTTGAAGTGATCGACAAATC
>SVKY01000058.1:0-5837 GCA_015068235.1 Oscillospiraceae bacterium | reverse complement strand
AAGCTGTTGTCACCGATCCTACTTGCACAACAGGTGGCTATACGATCTTTACTTGCTCGGTTTGTTCTGACAGTTACCGTGGAAATGAGGTTGCAGCAAATGGACATGTTGAAGTGATCGACAAATCCGTTGCTCCCACTTGCACCGAAACAGGTTTGACCGAAGGTAAGCACTGCTCCGTCTGCAACGAAGTTTTGATCGCTCAAACCGTCATCGCAGCCAACGGACACACTGAGGTCATCGACAGCGCCGTTGCTCCCACTTGTACCGAAACCGGCTTGACAGAAGGTAAGCATTGCTCCGTTTGTAACGAAGTTTTGATTGCACAAACTATCATCGAAGCCAACGGTCATACCGAAGTGATCGACAAGGCAGTTGCTCCCACTTGTACCGAAACCGGCTTGACCGAAGGTAAGCATTGCTCCGTCTGTAACGAAATTTTGATTGCACAAACTATCATCGAAGCTAACGGTCATACCGAAGTCATCGACAGCGCCGTTGCTCCGACTTGCACCGAAACAGGTTTAACCGAAGGTAAGCACTGCTCCGTCTGCGGCGAAATCCTCGTAGCGCGCGGCATCCTTGACGCGCTTGGACACACCGAAGTGATCGACAATGCGGTTAGCCCGACTTGTACAGAAACCGGCTTGACCGAAGGTAAGCATTGCTCCGTCTGTGGCGAAATCCTCGTAGCGCGCGGCATCCTTGACGCGCTCGGTCATACCGAAGTGATCGATAGTGCTGTAGCCCCAACTTGTACCGAAACAGGTTTAACCGAAGGTAAGCATTGCTCCGTCTGTGGCGAAATCCTCGTAGCGCGCGGCATCCTTGACGCGCTCGGTCATACCGAAGTGATCGATAGTGCTGTAGCCCCAACTTGTACCGAAACAGGTCTAACCGAGGGCAAGCACTGCTCCGTTTGTAACGAAGTTTTGATTGCACAAACTATCATCGAAGCTAACGGTCATACCGAAGTCATCGACAGCGCCGTTGCCCCGACTTGCACCGAAACAGGTTTAACCGAAGGTAAGCACTGCTCCGTCTGCGACGAAGTTTTGGTTGCCCAAACCGTCATTGAAGCCAACGGACATACCGAAGTCATAGACAAAGCCGTTGCCCCGACCTGCACCGAAACAGGTTTGACTGAGGGTAAGCACTGCTCCGTCTGCGGTGAAATCCTTGTAGCGCAGACCACCATCGAAGCCAACGGACACACCGAGGTCATCGACAGCGCCGTTGCTCCGACTTGCACCGAAACAGGATTAACCGAAGGCAAGCACTGCACCGTCTGCAACGAAGTTTTGATTGCACAAACTATCATCGAAGCCAACGGTCATACCGAAGTCATCGACAGCGCCGTTGCTCCGACTTGCACCGAAACAGGTTTAACCGAAGGTAAGCACTGCTCCGTCTGCGGCGAAATCCTCGTAGCGCGCGGCATCCTTGACGCGCTCGGTCATACCGAAGTGATCGATAGTGCTGTAGCCCCAACTTGTACCGAAACAGGTCTAACCGAGGGTAAGCACTGCTCCGTCTGTGGCGAAATCCTCGTTGCACAAACCGTTGTTGACGCAACCGGACACAGCTATGATGAAAATGTCACCGCTCCGACCTGTACCGAAAACGGCTATTCGACCTTCACCTGCAGCGTCTGCTCTGACAGCTACGTTGGAAATGAGGTTGCAGCAAGCGGACATTTGTATGTTTTCACTAACATCGGTGAAACGCATATGCTCACCTGCAAAAATTGTACGGCAATCAACTATGAATATGCGCACGATTTCCACGATGGCGAGTGCTTGTGTGGTGCAATTGAAGTCACCGAGCCGAAGTATGAGCCGAAGGACAGCTTAAAATTCACGATGTCGATTTCTGTCGGCGCTGAGATGACCGTTACCTATAACATCATGGGCGCAGATGTCAACTCCTATAAGGACTTCTATCTGGAAGTCAAGAAGGACGTTGTAGGCAGCGAAGCTGTCACCACGATTTACGGCATCACAGAAGATCGTGAGCAGATGACCGCAAAGGTCAATCCCGCAACCGGCGAAGCGCTCATGTATCAGGTGACTTACAAGGGCATCAACGCGAAGGAAATGGGCGACAATTTCTCAACGACCCTTTATGCTGTTGGCGAAGACGGAACCATTTACTACGGCACGACCGTTGTCGATTCCATCAAGAGCTACTTGGTTGGAAAGATCGATGCAGACGCTTCGATTCCCGAGCTGAAAACCATGGCAGTTGACATGCTGAAATATGGCGCCGCTGCTCAGGTCAGACTTGGTTACAACACCGATAACCTCGTCACCGCCGACCTGACCGAAGAACAGTTGTCTTACGCAACCACGGAAATTCCCGAGGCGGTGAACAACGCAGCTTCTTCCGGAACCGGTGCAGCCGTAAACACCAATATCACCGTCACTTCCAGAGTGCAGTTGAATTTGTCCTGCATCTGCACCACCGCAACCGACCCGAATGCGGTCAAGTGTGTCATCACCGACAGCGAGGGCAAGGTTTTATCTGAGATTGCAACCACCAACAAGGGCAATATCATGTTCTCCGCAATTTATGAAAACGTCGGTGCAAAGGAAATGCGTGACGTGATCAACGCAACGTTCTACGAAGGCGAAACCGCAATCTCCCAGACCGTCTCCTGGAGCGTGGAAAGCTACGTCGCCCAAGTCAGAGCCAAGACCAACGTCGCAGAGGACGAACTGAACATGGTCAACGCCATGCTCACCTACGGAGATTCCGTCGCCGCCTACATGGAGGCAAAATAACGCAAAACGACAGCAAATCAATCACGCAAAACGACAGCAAATCAATCACACAAAACACTGAAAAACAACATCGCAACCTAAAAATCAAACGGGTGAAGCCGATCGGCTTCACCCGTTTGATTTGTTCATGTTGTATTTCAAATTCCGATTTGTCGGTGAGATCATCGTTTCACGCTGTAGGGGAGGGTCATGACCCTCCCCTACAGTTCAAAATTTGAAATTCAGCGATAAATCGGAATTTGATCAATACTTCTTATCATACTGTTTCTTGATAAAATGGTTTGAAAACGATTTTATTGCAGGATGGTATCCTGCGCCGCCTATGGCGGCAGAAACAGTATTACACGGCATTTCTCGGCGGCTTCGCCGCCATGCCGCTGATCAGCGGCATAATAAAACGGTCAATCCGTTTTATTAGAAATAAGTATCAGATCAAACGCAACCACCCGAGCTCTAATGAATTCGGCTGCCTGACAGACTAATACTAATTATCGATTAAAAGGTTTAATCGATAATTCCGTGTGCTACGCACACTCGCATCGTGCAAAAGCACGCTGCGCCGTCTCATACAGTTCTCGACGCGCCTTCAGCACTATAAAAAGGTATGAAACCTTTTTAACGAGAACTGGTATAAACCCCATCCGGTGCTTTGGTCGGATGGGGTTTTGTTATCGGAATTATGTCAATATTTCTTTGACGATTGCGGATACAGCATCTAACTGGCGATCGTTCAACCTTTTTAAGTCATGAATGAGGGCATGAAGCTTTGTCGGATTTTGTAGTTCAGTATCAAAAAAATCACCGGGTGTGATGCCCAAATAATCACAAATATAAAAAACACCGGCAAGCGAGGGCATAGATTTCCCTGATTCAATATTATTGATATAACCTGGGTTTTGCCCGATGGAAAGACTCATATCACGAGCCGATACACCCTTCTTTTCCCGAAGCTGCGCAAGGCGTAAAGAAAAATTTTTTTCGTCCACAATTTCACCAACCTTCATTATATTTTAACCTATATACTCCACAAAAATATTGGCTGTGAAATGTTATTTCTCTTGCAATATCGTTTTATGGATGATATAATAGTTGTATCTATTGGTTTTCAACCAATAAAAATATAAATAAGGAGAAGTAAAAATGAACAAAAAAGAAAAGTTCCCCACAGCGATTGTATGCAAAAGCTGCGGAGGGCATATCGAAATGGGCGATTTGCAAGATGTTGTGGTTTGTTCCTACTGCGGAACAGCATTTTCTTCAGCCGAATTGCTGAATGAAAGCGATGCAGTGAGGACAGCGCGCATTCATGCACAAGCTGCAAAAGAAATCGAAGCAACTCGCATGAAGGATGCAGCCGAAAGAGCGCAGCGAGAAGAAAAAAGAAGTGCGACAGAGAACTTCAAAAAAAGCAAGTTTAGCAAGGTGTTGATCATCTGTGCTGTTATTTCTGCATTTCTCAGCATTGTTGAGTTGAGCGACGGCTTTTCTGTCAGTGGCATGATTGCGCTGATCCAAACAGTTCTTTTTCTGATATCGTGGCTGATGGGCAGAGGTGTAATCAAGGAAAAAATAAAAAGCATGCATACTTTGAGCGCCGTAGTTGCTTTCTTGTTGATCATACCGTTTTTCATGTTCCTTGGGGATTCTCAAAAGACCACCATTGAAACAAAGCCAGAACAGTTTGCTTGGACAGATATTGAAATGCGTGAGGCTTTGCCGGAGCCCGAAAAGCTTTACGGCGAAATCACTCAGAATTCCAAAACGAATTTGGTCATTACTCTTTGCGACGTTTCTAAAACCGCCTACACAGCATACAAAGAAAGCTGTATCGCTTCGGGGTATACTGTCGATCCCGACGACGCTGGTCGTTCCTACTCTGCATTTGACTTGAGTGGGTATAAAATTTGGCTTCTGTTTTCCGAAGATGAGGAAGAACTATATATTAGTCTGAGTGCTCCCGAAGAAATAACCGAGTTTGTATGGCCTTCATTTGGACCTGGCAGCATGATCCCCCCCACAAAGTCTAATATTGGCAGCATTCAATATGATAATAGTGAGAACTTTATTGTTTGCGTTGGCGACACGACGAAGGAAGATTATAAAGAATATGTTGTGCGCTGTGAAGAAGAAGGATTTACTGCTGATTACAACAAGGATGATGAATATTTCCGTGCACTGAATGCCAGCGGTTATGAGCTCACAGTGCGCTACGTTGGTTTTAATCAAATTGAAATCTCTGTCAAGGCACCGGATGTGAAAGTAGAAAGCACCGTTGAAGCTGCGCCAACCGAGGAATCTTCTGAAATGCTCTCAACCACTGAAGAAGCAACATTCACTGAGGAGAGCACCGCTCCTATCGAGCTGTCAGGAGAACTGCGACCGGAATTCAAGGAATCAATGGACAGCTATGAGGCATTTTTTGACGAATACCGTGAATTCATGGAGAAATACATTGCCTCGAATGGTACGGATTTAACCTTGGCTTTGGACTATGCAGAGTATGTAAGCAAGTATGCACAGATGATGGATGCCTTTGAAGCATGGGAAAATGAAGAAATGAATGCAGCAGAAGCCGCTTATTATCTTGAGGTTCAAGCACGTATTACTGAAAAATTAATTGGACTCGTTCCCTAAGTCTCGTATAGACTTCGCGAATCCTCTTGTTAGAATCATAGAAAAGTTCCAATGCTATTGATGGGAGCAACTCGTAATAATGAAACGTCGTGGAGTTGGTTTTTGCCAACTCCACGAACTTATTTCAAATAGATACTCTTACCTCAGTTTTCCAATGCTTTAAGCTTTCGCAGCTTCTGAAAAGTACAAAACCCGATCAAACCTATCGAGCTTATGTCGGCTAATACTAATCGCCGATTAAAACACTCATTTTAATCGGCGAAGGCAGTAAAAAACGCTTTTTTTACTGCCCGTTTTTGCGCTTATAATACTGTTTCTTGATAAAATGGTTTGAAAACCATTTTATTGCAGGATGAACATCCTGCACCGCCTGTGGCGGCAAGAAAAGTATTGTACAACATTCTTGTCGGCTACGCCGCC
>SVKY01000057.1 GCA_015068235.1 Oscillospiraceae bacterium | reverse complement strand
AAGCGGCGCCTTCTTTGGGTACTTTCTTGGCAAGACAAGAAAGTACCGCCCCACGCAGTGGAGCAAACCGAAGCCTTGTACGCATTTTCGATACCCTCGCTAAGATTCTTCGGTCGCAAGCTCCCTCTTCAATGACATTACAAGGAGTGCATGCACAGAGCGATAAATCGGAATTTTTATCTCGGAGGATTTTATGAAATACAGTTTTGGTGTCGATATTGGCGGCACGTTCGTGAAAATCGGATTGTTTTGTGACGGCGAGCTGATTGAAAAGCGGCAAATTCCAACAAAAATTGAAAACGGCGGAGCGGCAATTTTGCCCGACACTGCAAAAGAGATCGACAAAATTTTGCTCGAACGAAACATCGAAAAATCGAATGTCAAGGGCATCGGTGTTGGTGTACCAGGTCCTGTGGACGAAAACGGCTTGGTCAACTGCTGCGTAAATTTGAATTGGGGCGTTTTCAACCTGCATGAAACGCTCGGCGCGCTGACGGGCTTAAAAATCGTCGGCGGCAACGATGCCAACTGTGCCGCTTTGGGCGAATATTACCACGGCGGTGGGATGGGCGCAAGCTCTGCCATTTTTGTCACGCTCGGCACAGGCGTTGGCGGCGGTGTTATTTTGGACGGCAGACTTCTGGGCGGCGCACACGGCTGCGCAGGAGAGGTCGGACATATCACCGTTTCTGCGTCCGATAAAAAGCCCTGCACTTGCGGAAAATTCGGCTGTTTGGAGCAATATGCCTCGGCAAACGGCATCGTTCGCATGGCAAAAGAGCGCCTTGCCTCGGATGACACGAAAACCTGCTTGCGCTCGATCGAAAATTTGACCTGCAAGGATGTTTTTGATGCGGCAAAAAGCGGCGATATTTTTGCTGTCGAGGTATTGGAGCATGTGTTTGACTATTTAGGCGAAGCGATCGCCTCGGCGTGCTGCGTATGCGACCCCGAATGCGTGATTTTGGGTGGCGGTGTGTCGAAAGCAGGCGAATATCTGCTTCAGGGCGCAAATAAATATTTCAGAAAGCATATTTTCCATGCCAGCGCCGATACTCGCTTTTCTTTGGCGACTCTCGGCAATGACGCAGGAATGTACGGTGCAAACCGCTTGATTTAATCAAACGTCCCCCCCACGCAGTGGAGCAAACCGAAGGATTGTACGCGTTTTCGATATCCTCGCTAAGATTCTTCGCTGCGCTCATACCAATCACCAATTAAAATGAGTGTTTTAATCGGCAATTAGTATCAGAATGACAAATACGATCTGCCGATCTCGCCGATTAATCGGATTTTTTGACATATGAAACACCTCGCTCAACCGAGCGAGGTGTTTTCATTATAATCATTCTGCTGCGGTTGCGCAGATGTAATATGCGACCTGAACGGTGGTTTCATTGATTCGGGTCATAATGATGTAGTTGCCGCTGTGGTCGCTCCAAGAAGTGTAGGTGCTGCCATGCTGCTCGCCCTGTGCGCCTTCGCCATAGATGGCGGTCAATGCACTCTTATAGGAAGCGAGCTTTTCATCGGTCTCTTTCTGAATATCCTCGTCGGAAACCGGTGCTTCTTCAGTGCCCTTGCTGGCAGTGTAGGTGCAGGAAACACGGACATTTGCCTCGCTGAAGGAGAACTGAACCTGCGTGAAGGACATGTTATCGACCGTGACGTTATTGTAGATATAGATCGGGTTGCCGTTCTGCTCGTAGGTGAAGTCATATTCACGACCCTCAATTTCGGAAAGATCATCGGCGGTGAACATGGTCTGACGACCACGGTAGTTGATGTGGGTGTGGTCATGCTCTTCAGAAGGCTGTTCCTCGGAAGCATTGTCATCGTTGCTTTCGGGTGCGGCGGTGGTTTCGGCATCGATGGGAGCGTTGGAAGGGGCTGCGGTGGTCTCTTCAGCGGACTTCTCGTTGCTGCAGGCGACTAAGGCAAACAGCATCACGAGGCAAAGGAGCAGTGAAAGAATTTGTTTCATTGGAAGATCCTCCTGTTTTTTAATATTTGGGCGCAAAGACCTGTCAAGGCACCCGTGGCGATACCGCAAAGGAGCAGCATCGGCAAATAAACGAACAAGCCGACCGTCTGCGTGAGCAAGACTGCGACGCAGATCTGACCGATGTTATGGGCAATGCCGCCGAGCACGCCGACGACCCAAATTTGCGATGATTTTACAATTCGCATGGCAAGCAGCATGGTAAAAAAGCTCAGCATACCGCCGCCGAGTGAATAGAAAATGGCAGAAACCTGTCCCGTTGCCAAATTTCCGAGCACGATCCTGACGAGCACGATGGCACAAGCCTCCTTGCCACCGAGAGAGCACAGTGCAAAGAGCGTGACGATATTGCTCAAGCCGAGCTTCACGCCCGGGACAGGAAGCAGTGGTGGAATCTGTGTTTCAAGCACAAAGATCGTCAGTGCAATGGCAGTATAGAGTGCACACAGCGCAAGGCGTTTGGTGCGCAAGGGCTCACCTCCCGAAAAGAAGGCTGTTCAATCTGCGATTCGAAAGCAGGGCATACAGTGCGATGCCGAGGGTGAAAAGCACAGCGGCTTCTCCAATGGCAACATAAGCTGCATTGAGCAAAAAGCTGCCGCCGATATAGACCGACAACTCCCAGCCGACCAAGAGAGCGTTAAAAACAGCCGGCATAGCAAGCGAAAGCACCGGAAGCTTCAGCACCTTCAAATTGCGGAACTGATACATCGCCATGGTTGCCAAGGCGGTTGCCGCTGTACCGATAAAAAAGTCCAGTGGCAGAGCGCCAAAATACGAGATGTTATAAATGAAACAGCCGATGCTCAAGCCCCAGATCGCAGACGGCGTAAACAGAGCAAAGACGCAAAGCGCTTCGGACAAGCGGAATTGAATCGCTGCAGAGGTCGTCCCGGGCAGCAAAAAATTCTGCAAATGGGTCAAAACGACATATAGTGCGGCAATGATCGCCGCATGGGTCAAGTTCTTGATAGACTGTTTCATATTTCATTCGCTCCGTAGTTTTGTTTATCGACAGGATGGTCACGAACTGTCGTAATTTGAAGATTTGCGATTTTTACTCTCCTCGCATTAGGCGAAAACTTTTTTCAGCTTCGCGAAGCGGGGCAGACCGTCCTCCATCGGCATGACGAGGTCGCCACGGATGAGCGGTGCGCAGTAGTTGATGAAATCTTCGGTGACGTTAGAGTGGTCCTCGGTGATCCAGCTCAGGGGAACCTTTTGCTCAAAGTTTGCGACCTTATCCAGATCAAACAGGACATATTCGCACTGATAACCATTTTCACGGTTGCAGCGGAAGCCGACCATTTTGCCGGTCTCGCCTGCGATTGCGGATTCCACAGCAACTTTACCGGAATTGAAGGATTCCTCAATGTCCGTTGCCGATGCGCAGTGTGCGGCGCAGCGCTGCAGCAGCGACAGCTCGATGCCACGAACCTTGACACCCAACTCTTCCTTGACCACGGAAGCCAAACGAGCTGCCAAGCCGCCAAGCTGTGCATGACCGAAGCCGTCGGTGCCGGAGGTCTTTGCCTCGGAGACGAAGCTGCCGTCGGCATAGTGAACGCCTTCAGAAACAGCAACGATGCAGTTCTTCTTCTCGGCATAAACACGCTTGACATCACGGACGAAGTCTTCCATCACGAAATCGACCTCAGGCAGATAGATCAGGTCGGGACCGTCGCCCTTGAGACCTGCCAAGGAAGCTGCAGCCGTCAACCAGCCTGCATGACGACCCATGCACTCGATGATGGTGACCATGCCGGTGTTATAAACCTTGCTGTCACGGGAAACTTCCATGATGCTCGTTGCGATATACTTCGCAGCGGATGCAAAGCCCGGGCAGTGATCGGTGCCGTAAAGATCGTTGTCAATGGTCTTCGGAACGCCGAAAACACGGCATTCGTAGCCGACATTCTTCATATAACGGCTGATCTTGTTGCAGGTGTCCATGGAGTCGTTGCCGCCGTTATAGAAGAAATAGCGGACGTTATATTTCTTAAAAATCTCCAAAATGCGCTTAAAATCGGTGTCATCGACCTCGGGCTCTGCGATCTTATAACGGCAAGAACCGAGTGCGGACGAAGGTGTATGCAGCAAAAGCTCCAGCTCCTTCGGGTCCTCCTTCGACATGTCCATGAGCTGCTCCTCCAAAACGCCCATAATGCCGTGATGCGCGCCGTAGACGTTGGTGATGCACTCACTTTCCAAAGCGGTCTTGATCACGCCGTAGGCGCTGGCGTTGATGACCGAGGAAGGTCCGCCGGACTGACCGATGATGCAAGAACCGATCAAAGTTTTTTCATTTGTCATAATAATTTACCTCCAAAGTGCAAAATGCACATTTTTTACCGATAATGAGTATACCATATTTTCCATGCCAATGCAACAGAATTTGCTTGAAAAAGCTCGAAAGTTTTGAAGAAGATGGTTGCAATTTTCAATTTTGTGTGATATGATATCATATATTAATATGCGAATGCACCGAAGAAAGGGTGATGTTTCCTTTGAGTAAAGTTGAAATCACAATGCAGGATATCCTTTGGTCACTGAAGAAATATCTTATTTGGATCGTCCTGACTACCGTTCTTGCCGGCTTCGGCACATGGTTCTATACGACGAACTATATCACGCCGACCTACAGAAGCACCATGTCATTCTCCATCCGTGCCAGCTCCCGTACTGGCATTGGCTTGACCGCAGGCGAACAGACCGCGGATGCCCGCTTGGCTGAATTGTATTGTGACTTGCTAAAAAGCGACGTTGTTGCGCAAGCCGTTGCTGAAGAAATGGATAATTTCATCAGCGCCGATGCGATTAAGGCTATGGTATCTGCTGCTGCAGGCGAGGATTCCCCTGTTTTGAGCATTTATATTATTACGGTCGATCCTGACTGGACATATAATGTCGCAATGGCATTTGCAGAGGTTGCTCCGGAAGTCCTGCCCGAACTTGCAGGCGCAGGTGAGCTTTACCTCATCAACTCTCCGAGACGTCCCGCCGCACCCATTACGCCGAACGTCAAGGAGAATACCACCATGGGGATCCTGCTTGGGTTCCTGGCAGCCTGCGGTGTTGTTATTTTGATCGCAGTTCTCGACACGACCATTTGGCGTGAAGAGGATCTGGAGCGTTCCTTTGATATCCCTGTATTGGGCAGCGTTCCCAGCATGACCGGCACTCCCTCTCATAAAGCAAAAGCACGGAGGAGATCATAATGAGCTTATTTTCCTTCAAGAAGAATCATCCGCAAAGTCGCGGACCCAAACCCCGACTCAATTCCAACAGCCCGTTTTCAATCAAAGAAGCTTATAACTCGATCAGAACTAAGCTGATCTTCACCGGCAGAGGTGAGAAGTGCCCTGTGTTTGCCGTGACCAGCTCTCTTTCTTCGGATGGCAAGTCTACCAATGCAGTCAGTTTGGCAGTCTCGTTTGCTATGGCGCAGCAGAGGGTGCTTTTGATCGATGCCGATATGCGTAAGCCGTCCATCCACCGCTATTTCAATCTCGAATGCCGCAACGGCTTGAGTGAGATTTTGGCAGGCTTGACCACGGAGATCAAGCTGCGTGAGACCACCGTTCCGAACCTCAGCGTTTTGACCGCAGGTCAGATCCCTCCGAACCCTGCGGAGCTGCTTGGCTCAAAGCAGATGGATGCACTTTTGACGCATGTCAGACAGTATTTCGACTATGTCATCATTGACACACCGCCGGTCAACATTGTCACCGATGCTACGGTCTTTGCCGAGAAGGTCACGGGCTATGTCCTCATCACCCAGAGCGGCAAGAACCATATCCGTGACATTGCCGATGCGATCCATCGTCTGCGCGAGATGAACGGCAACATCGTCGGCATGATCCTCAATGACCCCGAGAATAAGGCTGATGCCCATTACAGCTACCATTATAACAAGTATTACCGTTCCGAGTATAAGTATTACTATTCCGAACCCGGCTCTGAGAATAAGTAAGGTGAAGCATTATGAACATCGATTTTCATGCACATATCCTGCCCGGTGCGGATCATGGCTGCAAGGATCTTTCGATGTCCATGCAGCAGCTTGCGTTGGCGCAAAAGGCAGGGATCGACCAGATCATCGCCACACCGCATTTTTATCCGCAGAATGAAAGCTGTGCCGATTTTTTGGCACGTCGTGAGCAGGCATTTGCTCAGCTTCGACAGGCGATAAAGGGGAAGCAATTGCCCAAGGTTTTGCTCGGCGCCGAGGTGCAGCTTCACTTGGGACTTGAGCGTGTCGAGGGTTTGGAACAGCTCTGTATTCAGGGAACGAATGTCCTGCTTTTGGAGCTTCCGCCGAATTTTTCCGTTCGAAAGCACGATCAGACCATCGATGCGCTTTTATATGAGCGAAAGCTGAAGGTTGTTTTGGCGCATGTTGACCGTTATCCGGCACTGCATATCGACTTTTTGCTGGATTTTGGCTGTTTAGCACAGCTCAATGCATCGGCGCTGTGTCATATGCGTTCGTCACGGCATTGCGCACCATGGATCAAAAGCGGCAGCATTGCGGCACTCGGCAGCGACATCCACGGAACCGAGACCGGCTATCAGGAATTTCTCAAGGCGAAAAAGCGCCTCGGCAGCGAGTACAATGCGATCATGTCTCGTACCTATTCTCTGCTGAATGATCATGATTGAATATAACAAGGATGAGATCAAGCCGATCTTGTCCTTGTTTTTTATTGACAGGAAGAATGGCAGCTCCCACAGGCAAGAGCCGGACCGCCAAAGCGAGTTGTCAAATTCAGATTTACCGCTGAATTTCAAATTTTGAACTGTAGGGGAGGATACATTCTGTTCGATCAATCGGGATTTGATTATATAATTATAGTGACACCCGTTTTTTGGGGTGTCACTACGATGATTCTTTCACAACGACGGTACCTTCGACCAAATTTGCACACAAAAGGCTGCCGCTGATTGCCATTTGGCGTTCCATCAGGTCGGTCAGGATCACCATGCCATCGACACATTCGATGCGCATGACGTTCTGCATGGCGATGTTTTCGGGTGCTTGCGCATTCTTATAAACGGTGGACAGACACATACTTTATCACCTCAAGGATTCCATGACCGCAGTTAAGCGCAAATTGCCCTGCTCAAATTCCGCCACAGCCGTACGCACCTGCTGCGCAGCATCGAGATTTCCCAATTTCGCAAGCTTGTCTGCAAGCTCGGCAAGCTCACGGGCATGAGAGGCGTTGTGATTGACCATATACTTCATCAGTGCAAGCGTTTCCTGCATCGGATCGTTTTGTGCGCTGTGCTCATGGTGGTAAAATACTTGAAAACGCATAATGACAGCTCCTTTTTGCTTAATATCACGATTATAGCATCGAAAACAGCATTGTGCAAGCAAATATGCACTTTTGTGCCGATAAAATATTGAAAAAATGGTAAAACTGTGATATATTCAAAGCGACTCCAAAGAAAGAGGAAATTACCATGCTTGAAATTAAAAATTTATCCTACCGTGTCGAGGGCGAGAACGGCCCGATCGACATTTTGAACGGGATTGACTTACAGATCGAGGACAAAAAATTCATCGTCATCACAGGTCCCAACGGCGGCGGTAAGACCAGCCTTGCACGTGCGATCATGGGCATTTATCAGCCGACCGGCGGTGAAATTTTCTATAACGGCGAGGATGTTACGCACCTGAGCGTTTCCGAGCGTGCGAGGAAGGGCATTTCCTACGGCTTCCAGCAGCCGCCGAGATTCAAGGGTATGAAGGTGCGTGACCTTCTGACCATCGCAGCGGGCGAGAGGATCAGCCATGACAAGGCTTGCTCATATTTGACGAAGGTCGGACTTTGCGCAAGGGATTACATCGACCGTGACGTGGATACCTCCCTGTCCGGCGGCGAGGTCAAGCGCATTGAAATTGCGACAATTTTGGCACGCAGAAGCACGCTGATGATCTTTGACGAGCCGGAGGCAGGGATCGATCTGTGGTCGTTTGCCCGGTTGACCGAGACGTTTAAGGAGATCCATGACAAAAAGGAAGCGACCATTTTGATCATCTCCCATCAGGAGCGTATTTTGCGCTTGGCAGATGAGATCATTTTGGTTGCAGGCGGCAAGGTTTCCGAACGTGGCTCGGTCGAGAAAATTTATCCCCAAATTTTGGCAGATACGGTTTCTGCCTGTGCGATGCTGGAGGTGGATAAGAAATGCTGAATGAGATCCAAAAGCGAATTTTAGAAGAAATTGCGGATCTGAAGGACACCGGCACCGGTGCCATCAACATCCGCTCCGACGGAAAGAAATTATTCCGCCGCAACACCGAGCATATCCAAATCGAGTCCAAGACCGATAAGGACGGCATCGACATTCACATTGCGCCGAACACGGTGCAAGAGCGTGTGCATATTCCGGTTGTCGTGACGGATTCGGGCAGGCATGATTTGGTTTACAACGATTTTTATATCGGAGAGAATGCGGATGTGACAATTGTGGCAGGCTGCGGCATTCACAATTGCGGCGATTGCGACAGCGAGCATAACGGCATCCATACCTTCCACGTCGGTAAAAATGCCAGGGTCAAATATCTTGAAAAGCACTACGGCGAGGGTGAAGGCAGCGGCAAGCGCATCTTGAATCCGCAGACGGTGCTGTATTTGCAGGAGGGCGCTTCGGTGACGCTGGAGACAACTCAGATTCGCGGCGTGGACGATACCAAGCGCTATACGAGGGTCGAATGTCAGGGCGCAAATTCCGAGGTCATCGTGCGGGAAAATCTGCTCACGCACAACGATCAGAAGGCGGATTCCGAAATGGACATTTTGCTCATCGGTGAGGACAGCAAGGCGCAGGTCATTTCCCGTTCGGTGGCGCAGGATTCGTCGTACCAGGTGTTCTATCCCCGTGTGACGGGCGAGCGGAAGTGCTTCGGTCATGTGCAGTGCGATGCGATCATCATGGGTGAGGCGAAGGTGCGAGCCATTCCCGAGATCACCTGTAACCATGTTGACGCAAGTCTGATCCACGAGGCGGCGATCGGCAGGATCGCAGGCGAGCAGATTTTGAAGCTGATGACTTTGGGCTTGTCCGCTGAGGAAGCGGAGGAGAAGATTTTGGAGGGCTTTTTACGCTAAAAAATCCCGATTTATCACTGAAACGGAAAGGGAGACCTTTTATGAGAAGATGCAACAGCATTTTGGCAGTGCTTCTGATTCTTTCGATGCTATTTGGCAGCGTGGGCAGCGCATTTGCGGCGCAGGAAATTCCCACAACGCCGATCCCCAAAGCCGACAGCACCGAACCGGAACCGCAGGGCATCATTTCAAAGCGCTTTCGTGAGCTGAGCGATGCGCAGTATGCTGCTGAGGATACGGTCCGTGCCATTGTGATTTTGGACGGTGCGTGCGAAGCAGAGGTTGCTGACAGCGGCACATACAAGGCAGCGATGCAGCAGGTGAAGCTGCAAAATGAGCATAATGCCGTTTTTGAGGAAATGGCAGGGCTTTCTTATGCGCTGAAGTATGAATTTACGACACTCCTCAACGGTTTCAGCTGCGATGTTGCTTACGGTGATCTGGATGCGATCGCAGCGATCGGGGGTGTAAAGTCCGTACATATTGCAAACAGCTACGCCGAACCCGAGCTTGTTAACGCAAAACAGCACCGCATGTCAAATGCCAACGTCATGACGGGCAATACCGCCGTCAACGCAGGTGGCTACAACGGCTCGGGCATCATTGTTGCGGTGCTGGATACGGGCTTGAATACCACGCATGAGGCATTTCAGGATTCCCTGAGACTTTGCGCAGGCAGTGGCGATCTGACGGCATCAACGGTCAACAGCCTGAAATCCAAGCTCTACGGCGCAGGCGTTTATCTCAACGCCAAGGTTCCGTTTGCCTATGACTATGCCGACGGCGACACCGATGTGACCGACAAAAACGGACACGGCACGCACGTTTCGGGTACGGTCGCAGGCTATGTCGGAGAAAAAACTGCCGATGGCGGCATTGCATATTCCTTTGTCGGCGGCAGCCCGTATGCACAGCTGCTTGCCATGAAGGTTTTTAAGGATGCAGGCGGCGGCACGACCTCCGATATTTATTACAAGGCGCTGGAGGATGCGTATCTTTTGGGCGCCGATGTGGTCAATATGTCTCTCGGTTCGCAAAACGGCTTTACCTATGATGCAGGGCTGGAAAAAGAGGTTTTCGGCAATATTTATCAGAAAATGGTCAATGCCGGCATCATTATGAGCGTTGCGGCAGGCAACGAATATTCCATGGCGAAATATTCAAATTTGGGCTATATCGGTGCTGCGTACACCGATTACGGCACCGTGGCATCTCCTTCGACCTATGAGGGAAATCTTTCTGTCGCCTCTGTGGAAAACACCGCATATCCGAGCTTTGTCGTGCAGGTTGCAGGCGAAAATTTGACCTATGTCGATTCCGCAACGAACGAAGAGGACAAATGGCTGACGACCTTCGGCAATGGCACATTTGATTATGTGATCGTCAAAAACAGCAGCGGAACGATTTCATACGGCGATGCTGCGGACTATGCAAATGTAAACGTTAGCGGAAAAATTGCCGTTGTCCTGCGAGGCAGCATCAATTTTGAAGTTAAGGTCGAAAACGCAGCCAACGCAGGTGCGATCGGCTGCATCGTTGTCAACAATCAGGCAGGCTCGGTTTCCATGGTGATCGAAAGCTTTGAGATTCCTGCGATTTCCATGGATCAATCTGCTTTGGATCTCCTTTTGAATGCGCAGGTCAAGAAGCTGACTTCTCCGAATGAGCTGATTCAGATCGAAAATCCCGACGCCTATCAAATGAGCGATTTTTCCAACTGGGGCACCACACCGATGCTGACGCTTGATCCGATCATGACCTCGGTCGGCGGTGATATTTATTCTGCGGACATCGGCGCAGACGATGCCTACGGTGTCAAGAGCGGTACATCCATGGCAACGCCGAACGCCTCTGCCACCTTTGCAAATGTCCTGAATATGATCTATGCCAACGACGATACCCTCAGCCGCTTTGAAGCTGCCGAGCTTGCAAAATCCCTGATGCTCAGCAGCGCCGAGATCCTTATTGACGAAAACGGCGTGCCTTATTCTCCTCGAAAGCAGGGTGCAGGCTTGGCAAGCGCTTACGCATCGATCCACAGCTATCTGCAATCGGCATATATCGTTGACCCGATCAAGGAGCTTGGCGATGATAAGGAACAGAGCGGCGTTTATGAATTTTCCTTCACCGTTCAAAATGACACGGCAAATGAGCTGCATTATACCGATTTGAGCACAACGGTTCTTTGCGACCGTATCGAAAATTTGAACACAGAAGAAAATCCTGTCATCGGTAACACGCTAAGCTCGGAATATGTCGAGCACAATGCGATTTTCTCTGTGAACGGAAGCCAAATCACCGATTTTATGCTTGCACCAAACGAAACGATTGAAATTGACGTTTCCATCCGTTTAACCGACGAGGCAAAGGCAAAATTGGATGCCACATTTGAAAATGGCAGCTATATCGAAGGCTTTGTCACCGTGAATAACCTTCACGCCACGTTCCTGGCATACTATGGCGATTGGACGAAGGCGCCGGTTTTAGAGGCGACCGATTTCACCGACATTTGCGAGGCAAAGTTTGATCTCGGCAGCGCCGGTGAGGATGACATGAGCTATCTCGAGGTGCTCGACTGCTACACCCACCCCAACATTGCCTATATCACCGATGCAAATGTTTCCAAGACATATGGCTACGCGGGCGATAATCTGCTTGCAACAATGCCGTATTACGATTCGCATATCTCCTTCTCCACGCCAAGCTCCAATGCTACCTCCCATTCCGCAGAGGCGATCTATCTTCAGCCATACCGCCTGCGCAATGTCAAAACGCTCACCGTAACCGTCAGAAATAAAACCACCAATGAGCTTTACTATACCAATTCTCGTCAGTATTTGTCCAAGGCTTATTACGACACCGACAGCAGCGCTTGGGCTTGCAGTGGAGCCTTCGCTTGGAAGGGAACGACACAGAGCGGTACCTATGTTCCTTCGGGCACGGTTGCAACGGTGAGCTTCCGTGCGGTTTTGCCCTACGGGAACACACAGGTCGATGCGAACTGGAGCTTTGATGTGACGGTGGACTACACCGCACCCACGCTCGGTGACATTCTTTATGATGCCGAGGAGAAAACCGTCACCGTCACCGCAACCGATGAAAATTATTTGCAGGCGATCTGCCTGGCAGATTCCGATGGAACGCTGATCGACAAGGCGCTGTTTTCCACCGACACCAAGGGCGAGAGCTTTACAGCGACCTTAAATGCAGGCGAGCATACCTCGGTCTATGTTTCTGCCATCGACTATGCGACCAATGAGACATCGACGCTTGTGAATCTCAACCAAGCCGCACAGAAATCGACCGTCACGCTCATCACGCCCTTTGGCGAGCAGATTTTGAACTGCAAGGTCGGAGACACCTATACCTTCTCTGAACCCACGGCGATCGACGGACACAAATTCATCTGCTGGACGACCGAAAATCTGGATTACGCAGAAAGCATCGATTCCTTGAGCCAGTATGCAAGCGGCTCGAACTTAACGCTGAGCGAGACGCAGTATACCTTCTATACGCTCTATGCCAAGGTGCAATCCACTCCGCTGGAAAAGGTGGCGTATTATTTGGCGCAGGCGGAGGATTATTCGGGCACGTGGGCGCTTTGCGGCTGGAATTACAGCAATGGCAATTTCCAACCACTCGACCCGATGGTTCTCGATGAAAACGGCAAGACGATCCGTGCAGCGGATATTTCCGATGCCGAAGTCAGCTCACAGTATTTTGAATTTTTCACAAACAACCTGACCATCCGCTATGTGTTCGAGAAAACCTCTGACGGAAGTTATACCATCAGAAACTTCTCGACAGGAAAATATCTCGCAACGGATGCAAGCTTCAACATCGTATATTTAAGCACCGCGACGAATTATGCAAAATGGAACGTCACCAAGTGCACAGCCAACAGCTACAGCACCATCATCACGAATGTCGGCAATTCCAAGGCGGTCTTTGTCTATGACGATGAGGCGCAGCAGTTTGATGTTTACGACAATTCCGTTCCCTATTATGGCAATTATTATCCGTCGGGCTGGTTCTATATGATGCTCTACCGCTATGCAAATGCCACGCTGACGACGGAGTATTATACCTTCGGCGCACATGAGCACAGCTATGTTGCAGAGCTGACCACGCCGAGCACCTGCACTGCTGACGGTATCATGACCTATACCTGCTCCGTCTGCGGCGAGAGCTATGAAGAAACCGTCATTGCAACCGGTCATACGCCTGTCACCGACAATGCAGTTGCTCCGGGCTGTGAGAAAACCGGCTTGACCGAGGGCTCGCATTGCTCCGTTTGCAACGAAATTCTTGTGGCACAGCAGGAAATTGCTGCCACGGGCCACACCTATGAGGAATCTCGCAAGAGACCTACCTGCACCGAGCCGGGGGCAACCATTTACACCTGCACCCTCTGCGGCAGCAGTTATTCCGTCACAGATGCTCAGCCTTTGGGTCACAGCTATGATGACGGTGTCGTGACAAAAGCACCCACCTGTTACCAAGAAGGGATTAAGACCTTCACCTGCACCTCCTGCAAGGAAAGCTATACCGAAACGCTTGCCGTCGTGGATCATAACTATGAAGCCGTGAGCGTTGGTGCAACCTGCACCGCAGCAGGCAAAATTACTTACACCTGCTCATTCTGCGGTGACAGCTACAGCCAGGTCGCTTCTGCGCTCGGGCATCGCTATGAGGCTGTGGTGACAGCGCCGACCTGTACGGCGTTCGGCTATACGACCTATACCTGCTCCGCTTGCGGCAACAGTTATACCTCAAACCGCACTTCTGCACTCGGACATAGTTATGAAACCGTGGTTACCGCTCCGACCTGTACCGAAAGCGGCTATACCACCCACACCTGCACCGTTTGCAGCCACAGCTACACGAGCAAGCAGACCGCCGCACTCGGCCACAGCTACGAAGCAGTTGTTACCGCACCGACTTGTCTTGAAAATGGCTATACGACCTATACTTGCTCTGTTTGCGGCGATCGTTACAACGCTGATGAAACCTCCTCGCTGGGTCACAGCTATGCTTATACCGACCACGGCGAAAATCACACTGTTACTTGTGCAAATTGCGATTACACCACAACGAAAGATCATGTTTACATCGCTGGCGCATGCATCTGTGGTGCAATTGAAGTCACCGAGCCGAAGTATGAGCCGAAGGACAGCCTAAAGTTCACGATGTCGATCTCCGTCGGCGCTGAGATGACCGTTACCTATAACATCATGGGCGCTGATGTCAACTCCTACAAAGATTTCTATTTAGAAGTTAAGAAAGATGTTGCAGACGGCGAGCCTGTTACCACGATTTACGGCATTACCGCAGACCGTGAACAGATGACTGCCAAGGTCAATTCTGCAACAGGTGAAGCACTCATGTATCAGGTGACTTATAAGGGCATCAATGCTAAGGAAATGGGCGATAACTTCTCAACAACTCTCTACGCAGTTGGCGAAGACGGCACGATCTACTATGGCACAACCGTTGTCGATTCCATCAAGAGCTACTTGGTTGGAAAGATCGATGCGGAAAGCTCCATTCCCGAGCTGAAAACCATGGCAGTTGACATGCTGAAATATGGCGCCGCTGCTCAGGTTCGCTTAGGCTACAACACAGAAAATCTTGTCACCGCAGACCTGACGGAAGAACAGCTTTCTTATGCAACCGTGGAAATTCCCGAGGCTGTCAACTATGTGGCAACGACCGGCACCGGTACAGCCGTGAACACCAACATCACGGTCACTTCCAGAGTACAGTTGAACCTGTCATGCATCTACACCACCGCAACCGACCCGAATGCTGTCAAGTGCGTCATCACCGACAGCGAGGGCAAAATTTTGGCAGAAATTGCAGCCACCAACAAGGGCAATATCATGTTCTCTGCAATTTATGAAAATGTTGGCGCAAAGGAAATGCGTGACGTGATCAACGCCACCTTCT
>SVKY01000056.1 GCA_015068235.1 Oscillospiraceae bacterium | reverse complement strand
CGTCGCCGCCTACATGGAGGCAAAATAACGCAAAACGACAGCAAATCAATCACGCAAAACACTCAAAATCAACATCGCAACCTAATCAATCAAACGGGTGAAGCCGATCGGCTTCACCCGTTTGATTGATTCATATTGTATTTCAAATTCCGTTTGATCGATGAATTTCAAATTTTGAACTGTAGGGGAGGGTCATGACCCTCCCCTACAGTGGTTGATACGTTCTGTTCGATCAATCGAAATTTGATCAATACTTCTTAACAAGTTATGGTATAAAGAGAATCACTGAGCGTGGCTGACTGATGAGGTGTACAGAAAAACGTTACGATTTTCGTTTGCTATTTCTTGATTGCCAAGCGGTAATTGTTTACAAGGACGGCAAGCTCCATGCGGCTGTGAACCTCCAGGGAATAATAAATATCCTTCACATAATCCTTAACGGTATGCTCAGAAAGAACGAGTGTTCTTGCAATATCCTTGTTGGTATAACCAAGACAGATCAGCTCCGCGACCTCGCGCTTCTTCGGGCTGAGTTTTAGCAACGGATCGTCCAAAGCAGCTGCTTCGGAAGTAAGTGCAGGCTGGATTTTTGTTTCGGCTTCCGGTGCTGGAACAGTTGCCTCCTCGACCTTCGGCTTGACAGCGGTCTCCTCGTCGGCAATGCGACGGCGAAGGGTGAACATCAGGAACGGCTCGACCTGTGTATATACGAACAAAAGCACGCCCATGATCACGGCATAAACAATGTACAGTACGGTAGGTGCGCCTAAGAATATCTCAGCAATAACGGCGTGAGTAAGAACCGCCAAGACAACAACCCCGATGATAGCGGGAGCTACGTACTTCGACGGATAGGATTTCATAATCGGCACACCAAAAAGCGGACCAGCCATGCAAGATACCATACCAAATCCGATGAGAACACAGGCGATGTAGGAAAATGCAGGTACGTGGACAGTTGCGATCATCAACAGGAAGCCAAGTCCACCCAAGCCCACCGATACGGGGATCATGCGGAAAGGATGAATATTTGCTCTCTTATAAAGAAAATAAAAGACAAAGCAGGTAATCGCAACCACAAGATACATAATCGTCACGCCGTGTTCTACCTTACCTGCAATCGCAGGTCCGGCGGTTCCCATCAGCGCAATAATGAAAACAAGAAGATAAGTACCCCAAATCAGCTTTTTGGGCGCAGTGATTCCGTCGCTCTTTTTTGCGTAACGGGGCTGATGCTCCTTACACGCAGGCAGACGGAGGAAGAAGATAAACAGCAGCACCAATGCTGACATGATTCCGAAACGGAAGATGGAAAAATTGACCGGAATCAGCTCGTTCTGAACCAAAGCGATCAGGAAACACGGTACACCGTAGGCAAAGGTCAGGTACTTAATGCTGCTTTTTTCGGAAAAGTAGTTGACCACAAGGAAGGTCTCGAAGCCGATCAACAAACAGCAACAGAAAATCTGCAGATAAATGTTAAAGCGCAGCGCTTCTTCCGACAGAGGGAGGAAGAAGCCGATGGCTGAAAGGAGCGCAACGCCCGTGTCGATTCTCTGCACCCATACCACAATCTTCGGCAAAAAGATCATCGTGAAAATGCCGAGCAGATAGCAAACCACGGTAAGTGCGGTGCCGTAATCTATGTTGATGGGGAGCGGGATTTTCCCGTCAAGCGCAGAGGACGGCTCGAGGAAAAAATAGATAAATCCCATTTGCCAAAAATTGAACATGGCGAAGCAAATGAGCTTCCACAGAGGGAGATCGATCCTCTTTTTTTGGTTCTCTATGAGAATTGGATGATTCATAAATCGCACCTTCCTTGTCTGCCAATATCGAAAAAAATCTTTACATTTTTCAAAAAGATCTACCCAAATGAGTGGGATTTCCCTAAAAACCCCCCAAACGGGGGGTACAAAACGTTTGAAAAAAGCAATATAATCAAATCATAACAGTGATATCAACAATATTATAAACTATATTTTACGGTTTTTCAACAGCATGTGAGAAATACTACCCAAACAGGTAGTATATGTTTGAAACCTCTCATGTCGGGTAGGTTACATTTTCAGTTGAACAAAGTATAATTATCCTTGGAAGAGGTGGCGTATGGGAATACTGAATTATTTTGATTATATTGCTTTGGCAGAAAGCGAATATAAACGTCTGCTTGAAATTTATCCGGAGCTGAAGGAATTGTCAAGGCGTGAGCTTGAGGTTTTCGCACAGCTTCTTACCGACAAAACGCAGGCGCAGATCGCAGAGGAATTGTTTATTACACATTCTTCCGTACATTTCCATTGCAAAAACATATATAAAAAGCTTGGAATCAACAGCAGACGACAATTACTCATCAAATACAAAAATATTTAGGGAGGAAATCTTATGAGCTTTTTAGAAAGAGCGATCAGACGCGGTGTCAGTGACGCCGTGGGCAAAGCCATCGGAAAAGCTATCGAGCCGACCGTGACCGATCTGACAAACAAGGCGGCAAACGCCATTGACCAGTCGGTGCAGAACACCGAGCGGCAGGCGGTACGCTCATCCGGGCTGGAAGGCGCTATGGCGAATTTGGAACGCTCGGTACAGGGCTACGCTACAGAAGCGGCGAAGAATATGAAGATCTGTCCGAGCTGCAACAAGCCCACCACGGCAGATAAGAAATTCTGCCCCGACTGCGGCAGCCTGCTGCCCGAACAGACTGTGGCACAGGGTGCGGTATGCCCGGGCTGCGCTAAACAGAACGCTATCGGTACAAAATTCTGCACCGACTGCGGCACCAAGCTCCCGGCAACGATTGCCGAGGAACAGGCTCTTGCCGATCGCAACGCCGCCGTGATGGCGCAATGGGATGCAAAGCTTCCGCAATATCCCAAATGGACCTGCGGAGGCGACGAAATTTTCATCAACGACTATGATGAAAACGGTTACGGCTTCGAGGCATCATTCAGGGATAATCCCCAGGCGGCACGCAGAGCCGTGGAGCAATACCGACAGATACTTCTGCAAAACGGCTTCCGGCAGGCAGGTCAGTATCCGTGCATTGATCAATTGTTCAAGCGCATTGATGGTGTGGTTTACAACGTAGATACCGAGCACTGTTTTGAGGGAGATCCCGACACCGCCTGCATCTACTTCTGTGTCCGTGAACCCTACGGCGGCTTCGATTATGTAAAACCTGAGCCTAAGAAGAAAACCGGTTGGAAAGATCTTTTTGGACTGTGAATTGAAGGAGGAAAGATGATGAAAAAATTATTTGCATTCTTGATCGCATTGATCATGCTGTTCAGCCTTGCCGCCTGCGGCAGTGACGACAACGATCGCTCCGACGGTCAAAACGAAGACAGCAACGCAAGCAACAATGATGCCGGCAGTGACAATGACATCAATATCAGCGAGCTTGATGCCGCAATCGATACCCTGGAGCAGCTCATCCCCGAGGGGTGGGACGAAAACAGCTACGGTGCGTACATCTACAACGTGTGGGATTCTGAATTTTTGCCTGACTGCTTCCCGGACGCTCCCGAGGGGATCAAGGTTGACCAGACAACATTTAAGGATTATACCCATGACACCTTAAACGGCGACTATGCCGTAGGTCCCTTGTATTATGAGAGCAAAGAGGACTACCGTGAGTACGGCGTGTTCTTTTACGCCACCGAGGAGCAGCTTGATGCTTTTACCGGGGCGGTAGAGGCTAAGGGAATGGAAGGCGGCATCACCGAGGAGGGAGAATGGACGTTCTACAACTACTTCGGCAACGGATGGTTTATGGAGATTTTTGTGCGTGAGGCTCTGAGCGAGGACGACTACCAATACTCTGTCAGTGTGAGTGCTACAGATTCCTTGTTTGAACTTCCTGCCTCCATTGACGGCATTCCCTTGCCTCAGTGCGGTATGACTGAGAGTGATTATAATCAATATTATACCATTCAGGACTTCACAAACGGCTATGAGGATGTTGACTTTGATCTGAGCAGTGACACTTTGCCGTCGGAGTATTACGCCGCATGGTTCAATTATTATTGTGCTGCCAATCAGGACGCCATCGACTACGCACAGCAGCTCAAGGATTTGGGATGGGAGGTCGAATGGGAGTCTGACGGTGAGGACGGCTACCGCTGCTGCCTGCATAAGGACGGTATTTATGCCATTTCCAACTACTATGACTACGATTGCCTTCTTGAGGTAGGCTTCTCCGACATGGTGGAAAATCTGTCTTATTAAACAGCAATCGTGATTGCAAAAAAAGAAATACCGAATACGAAAAGTGAGATCAATGCTGTCCAGACTGCGGTCAGCGACTGAAATAATGCGAAAGTGAGGAAATTATTATGGCATTGTGCAAAAAATGCGGAACAAAAATGGACGGGGGCGTAAAATTCTGTCCCGGCTGCGGAGCGCCTGTCGAAGCTCCTGCACAGCAGGCACCCCCTGCGAGCGGTCAGAACGACTTTTCGGCAAAATTTGCGAATCTGAACAATACCGCCGATACCACGGCGCAGTTTGATCAGAATGACATCAACAACAATAAGGCAATGGGGATCCTTGCCTATCTCGGACCCCTCTGCTTTATCCCGATGTTTGCGGCGAAGGAAAGTAAGTTTGCAAGATTCCACGCCAATCAGGGCTTGCTCCTCTTTATTGCCGGTGTTGCGTGGAGCATTGTTTACAGCATCTTCAGCTGGATCATCCTTGCAATCTCGTGGAGACTGTACTTTGTCAGCAGCATCGTCGGTCTGTGCTCTCTTGTGTTTCTGGTTCTCTGCATTATCGGCATCATCAACGCTGCCAACGGCAAAGCAAAAGAACTCCCTGTCATCGGCAGATTCAAGATATTGAAGTAATACTGCGCTTCGAGCGAAGGCAGAGAGCACAAAGCCTCTTATACTATAATTTGATAGGAAGTATTGATTAAATTCCAATTTGTCGAACAAAATGTATCAACCACTGCAGGGGAGGGTCATGACCCTCCCGTGTGCAGGAATCACCATAATTGTTTTTGATTATCGTAAAATATTACGTTTTCACACTGGTTTGCTGCGAAATTCTACCGTTTTCTGTGTGCGAGGGTCATGACCCTCCCCTACAATGTAAAACGATAATCTCGCCGACAAATCAGAATCTGTTAATAATTTTCATTGGGTAATAGTATCAGGTACATATCGTTATCCTGTCTCCCAGCCCTTAACTGTCATGATAATATGACAGTTAAGGGCTATATTTTTATGTTTTATTGTGATATAATATTGACAAAATCTGACAGGAGGCGACTTATGGCGAAATCGGCATCACAGAAGATGAAGCTTCTGCTTTTGTGGCAGCGCTTGCAGCAGGATTCCGACGAGGAACACCCGATACGCACGCATGCGCTTTTGCAGTATTTGTCGGATAAGAATATTTCCTGCGACCGCAGGACCCTGGCACAGGATATTGCCGATCTGAACGAATGGGGATTTGAGATCATGTGTGTGCTGTGCGGACACGAGAAGGGCTATTATGTTGCCGACCGTCATTTCACCGTGCCTGAGCTGCGGATCATGATGGATGCGGTTCAGGCTTCGGATTTTATCACGGAGAAAAAGACCGAAGCGCTGACGGATAAGATCGCTTTTATGGGCGGCAGTCATCGTGCGGAGCTTTTGAAACGTAACCTTGTCCGTTATAATCGTCACAAGAACAGCAACGAGAGGGTGTATTACACCGTCGATGCCATTGAGGCTGCGCTGTCGGAGGAACGAAGGGTTTCGTTTTTATATTTTAGCCTCAACGAAAATCGAGAGCGGATCTATCATAGGGAAAAGAGCCGTTATGTCGTGGAGCCTGTCAGCATGGTTTTGCTCAGGGATAAGTATTATTTGACCGCCGTATCGCCGCATCGTGAGGGCTTGAGTGCGTACCGAATCGACCGCATGGAGGACGTGCAACAGGAAACAGAGAAGAATTCCGCCACTGCCATAATGCTTCGCAGCCATGTTGCCGACTATGTGGGCAGAGCGTTTAAGATGTTCGCAGGAGAGACCCAAACGATCACCTTGCAGTTTTATGAGGAGCTGATCGGAGCGGTTTTCGATCGCTTTGGCGAAAAAACAAAGATTGAACGCATTTCGCAGAAAGAATGTATGGCTACCGTTGTGGTGCAGATGAGTCCGACGTTTTGGGGCTGGCTGTTTCAATTTGAGGATAAAATGCGGATCATTGCACCGTCGCAGGCGATAGCGGAGGCAAGACGATTTATAGAAAAATTACCATATGCTAAGGAGAAAAACGAATGAAACTGATTCACCTGTCTGACCTGCACTTGGGAAAACGCTTGAAGACATTTCCCCTTTTGGAGGATCAAAAATATATTCTTAAAAGCATTTTGCGTATCATCGATGCGGAAAAGCCGCAAGCCGTGCTGATCGCAGGCGATGTTTATGACAAATCCGTTCCGTCTGCGGAGGCGGTGCAGCTGTTTGACACCTTTCTCAATGACTTGGCAAGGCGCAAGCTGCAGGTGCTGATCATCAGCGGCAATCACGATTCTCCCGAGCGCCTGGCATTTGGCAATCGGCTGATGGAATATGCAGGTATCCATTTGTCTCCCGTGTATGACGGGCAAATCAAGCCTGTGACCTTACATGACGAGCTCGGAGAGGTAAATTTCTGGATGCTGCCGTTTTTGAAGCCGATCCATGTGCGCCGTTATTTCCCCGATGAAAGCATAGAAAGTTACACCGATGCGCTGCGCCTTGCGATCCGTCAGATGCAGATCGATCCGAAGCAGCGTAATATTCTGCTGACGCATCAGTTTGTCACGGGCGCAGAAACCTGCGAATCCGAAGAGCTTTCTGTCGGCGGCACCGATAATATCGATGCGGCGGTGTTTGACGACTTTGACTATGTTGCATTGGGACATATCCATAAACCGCAGAATGTGGGCTCCAACCGTATCCATTATTGCGGCACACCGCTGAAGTATTCCTTCTCCGAAGAAGCGCATATAAAGAGCGTGACCGTGGTGAAACTTGGGCAGAAGGACGATTTGAAACTGGAAACGGTACCTTTGATGCCTGAACGAGATGTGCGCCGTGTGTGCGGCTCCTTCGAGAAGCTTCGTGACATGGCGAACGAAACGCAGGATTATGTGCATATCGTTTTGACCGATGAGGAAGAAATTCCCGAAGCGATGGGAAAGCTGTATCCGGTCTTTCCGAACATTGTGCACCTGAGTTATGACAATACACGCACTCGTACCTCGCAGGTGATCGAGGACCTTGAAGATGCGCAAAAGAAGTCACCGCTGGAGGTTTTTGAAGCACTTTATGAGATGCAGAACAACCAACCGATGAGCGATGAACAGCGCAGCTATGCGCAAAAATTGATCGAAGATATTTGGGAGGGCGAGAAATGAGACCCTTGAAATTGACGATGTCTGCCTTTGGCGCTTATGCAGGCGTGCATGAGGTGGACTTTGAAAAACTGGGAAGTCAAGGCTTGTATCTGATTACGGGCGATACCGGCGCAGGCAAGACCACGATTTTTGATGCCATTACTTACGCTCTGTTCGGAGAAGCCAGCGGCGATGACCGCAAGGTGGATATGCTGCGCTCGAAATATGCCGCAGAAGATGAGCTGACCTATGTGGAGTTGACATTTTTGCACAAGGACAAGGTCTACAGGATTAAGCGGAATCCTGAGTATACTCGCAAAAAGACAAGAGGCGAGGGGACCACTGCGCAGCATGCAGGCGTTGAGCTGTACTATCCCGACGGGCGCAGCCTTTCAAAGAACAAGGAGGTGGAACTCGCCATTCGTGAGATCCTTTCGTTAAACAGAGAACAGTTTTCTCAGATCGCCATGATATCGCAGGGCAAGTTCCGTGATCTGTTGCAGGCAAAAACGGAGGTTCGCCAGAGAATATTCCGAGATGTTTTCCGCACAGCGTGCTATAACCGCTTGCAGGAGAAGCTGAAGGAGGACGCAAAAGCACTCGGTGAGAAGCTGAGAATTGCCTCTGAAAGTCAGAAGCAGTATATCGGCGGCATCGTACATGGCGAGGATTCCGTGCATGATTCTAAGGTGCAAAAGGCAAAAGACGGCAATCTGCTGACGGACGATGTTATGAAGCTCTTGGAAGATCTGCTTCAGGAGGATAACACGGCGTACGAGCGCTTGGAAAATCAGATCAAAGCCCTGCAAGCACAGCTTGATGCAGCAAAGGCGACGATCGACAAGGCAACGCAGCTTCGCGAAGCAAGGAACACCTTGGATCGGTGCAAGAAGAATGAAAATGAGAAACTGCAGGCGCTGCAAACAGCAAAGGAAGAACTGCAGGCGGCTGAGGCGACACAGGCGCGCCAAAAGGAGCTTTCAGAGCAGATTTTGAAAATTGCAGATTCCTTGTCCGAATATAGCGAATATGACAGCGCTCTTGTAGCGTTCCGTAAAACCGAGAAAGACTTGGCGGAAGCAACCGCGGCTTTGGCGCAGGCAACGGAGAATCGAAACAAGCTGCAACAGCAGGTCGATGAGCAAAAGAGAGACTGTGAGGCGCTGAAGGACGTTTCGGTGCAGCTCAATACCCTCACACACGAAAAAGAGGCGTTGGAAAGACGGAGCACCACACTGCAAACGCTGCTGCAAGAGATTGCCGATCTGCATGTGCAGGAGAACAAACTGAAACAGGCACAGGAGGCTTATCGTTCGGCATACGATATTTCCGAAGGACGGAAACAGGAATATGATGCGAAGAATAAGGCGTTTTTGGACGAGCAGGCAGGCATTCTTGCTTCCAACCTGCTTGAGGGCAAGCCCTGTCCCGTGTGCGGCTCCACCTCGCATCCGCAGATTGCAAAAATGTCTGAACATGCACCCACGGAGGCAGAAGTAAAAAAGGCAAAGCAGGCTTATGAAATAGCGCAGGCTGACACCAACAAAGCAAGCGAGAAAGCAGGCAGTCAAAGGGTACGCTTAGAAGAAAAAGAGAAAACCGCACGAAAGCATTTACTTGAGCTGTTGCCCGAAACGGCTTTTGACAATGCCGAAGATGGCACGAATGCGGCAAAGGCTGAGCTGCAAGACCAAATCGGCAATCTGGAAGAAAAAATCAAGCTTGCGCAGGCGCAGGAAAAGCAAAAAGAGCATTTAGAAAAAACGATTCCGCAGACAGAAAAAGCACTCGAGGAGGCAAAAGACTCGATCGGCGAGGTGCAAAATAAACAGGCAGCGCTGAAAGCTTCCCTTACCGAACAGAAAAAGCAGCTCGAGGAGAAAAAGAAAAAGCTGCACTTTGAAAGCAAGTCGGCAGCCGGGGAAAAGCAAAAAGTGCTGGAAACAGAGCTTTCCAACCTGCAAACAGTCCATAAAAATGCGATCGATGCCTGCAATACGATCGAAAAGGATTTGGCAACAATTCAGGGTGAGAAGAAGCCGCTCGAAGCGCAGCTTACCGGAGCGCCGGAAATTGATACGACGGAAGCGGAAACGCAAAAGACGAGCCTTACGCAGGAGATCAAAGACCTCAGCAATCGCAAGGAGGCAGTTGCCTCTCGCTTGACGACCAACAGCGCTGCGAAAAATAACATTGCGAAAAAGGCAGATGAGATCATCGCCCTGGAAACAAACTTTGCGTGGATGAACGCTTTGTCTGATACGGCGAACGGAAAAATTTCGGGCAAGGATAAGGCGAAGATCAGTCTTGAGGTCTATTATCAGGGCATTTTCTTCGATCACATCTTGAGCAGAGCCAATGTGCGCCTTTATAAAATGTCCGGCGGTCAGTATGAGCTCAAGCGCTCGAAAGCTTCCACGCAGGGACAGCACGCTTTGGATTTGGATATCCATGACTATGTCAACGGCTCGGAACGCAGTGTTCGCTCGCTTTCCGGCGGCGAGGCGTTTTTGGCATCGCTTGCGCTTGCTTTGGGCTTGTCTGATGAAATACAGATGTCCACCGGTGTGCAATTGGACACGCTGTTTGTCGATGAGGGCTTCGGCTCTCTTGACCCCGATGCGCTCAGCAAAGCTTACAATGCTCTTGATCAGCTCACCGAGGGCAACCGTTTGGTCGGCATCATCTCCCACGTTTCCGACCTGAAGGAGCGGATCAACAAGCAGATTGTTGTCAGAAAGGATAACCTCGGCATCAGCCATTGCGAAATTCGCTGCCAATAGGGGAGTACGATACGAATTAACCCTGCAAGCGGCTTCGGTGCGTCGAAGCATCATAATGTGTACTGAACAACGCAAAAGCCTTTGAAAACCAAGACTTTCAAGGCAATTTTGCGTTGTTCAAGTGCAAGTTTTTTGTGGTAAAACCGCAAAAGCCCTTGCACTTTTGATTGGCGTATTGCGATACGCCAATCAAAAATACACATTGTAATAATATCTGAATTCCATAAAAACGGTTAAAAAGTGCCGTTTTTATGGAATTGTGTGGCGACTTATTCATCAGATATTATTATAGCTTGCACCCAAAGACGGGAATGGACTGCGTTTGAGATTGCAGCCTCATCGCGGTATTCTTCCTTTATAAAGCCCCCGTATTCGACATTTGGATTGATGCCGCATACGGGGGCACTCATATTGCGTTGAAAATCAGTAGGAAAATGAAAAAGCGGTTGTATTTTCAGGAATTCTATGCTATGATAAAGTGTAAAGTTTTGAGAAATGAGATATGAAATATGCTTACAAAAATTTTGATCACCTTTCTGATCTCGATGGTTCCTGTCATTGAGCTGCGTGGTGCGATCCCTTATGCCATCGGTGTAGGCTTGGAGCCATGGCTGGCGTTTACCCTGAGCGTGATCGGCAACATGATTCCCGTGCCCTTCATTCTGCTCTTTATCCGCAAGATTTTCGACTGGATGAAGCGGTATGAAAAGCTCAGTAAAATCGTCACCAAGCTTGAAAACCGTGCAGCGAACAAAAGCGAATCCGTGAAGAAATACGAGCTTGTCGGCTTGTGTATTCTGGTCGCCATTCCGCTTCCCGGGACAGGCGCTTGGACGGGTGCGCTGGTTGCAGCATTGATGGATATGCGTATCCGCCGTGCACTTCCGACGATTTTCTTGGGTGTTGTGATTGCCGGTATCGTTGTAACGCTTGTAACAGCACTCGGTATTCATGCCTTAGACTTCCTAAAAGGCTCAGTATGAGGCAGTTTATACATACGCCAATCGGTATTTTAGAGCTTTGCGCAGATCAGCGGAAGCTGCGCTCGGTGTCCTTGGTTGAGGAAATCGGTGAGAGCATAAGCAATCCGATCCTTGAGAAAGCACTCACGCAGCTTCAGGAATATTTTGCGCAAAAACGGAAAGAATTTGAATTGTTCTTTCTTGCAAACGGTACGCCTTTTCAGATCGCCGTTTGGTCTAAAATGAGAGAAATCCCTTATGGGAAGGTCGTAACCTACGGTCAGCTTGCCGCAGCTATTGGTCAGCCGAGCGCCGTCAGAGCCGTTGCAAACGCTGTGGGGCAAAATCCGCTTTTGATCCTGCAACCGTGCCATAGAGTCGTTGCTTCTGACGGCTTGGGCGGCTTTTCCGCAGGCTTGGAGGCAAAACGTACGCTTTTACACTTGGAAGGTGTGGAAATTTCGGAAAATAAAGCTTTTTCAGAAAAATATCTCTTTACTTTTTCCTGAATTTGTGCTATCATATCTCGGCTGATGTTTTATCGGCATTGCCGCTGCTCAGTTACGGGAGAACGCTACGGCATTCCGCCAACCCTGACTTAGCTGACGGAGAATATTTTTGAAAGGTGGAAACACACTATGATCCTGAAGGACAAGAAGACCGCTATCATTGCGGAGTACGCAACCCACGAAGGCGACACCGGTTCCCCCGAGGTTCAGATCGCCATTTTGACCGCACGTATCAATGAGCTGACCGAGCATCTGCGTGAGCACAAGCACGACAACCATTCCCGTCGTGGCCTGCTGATGATGGTTGGTAAGCGCCGCAGCCTGCTGGATTACCTGGCAAAGAAGGACATCAACCGCTACCGCAGCATCATTGCACGTCTGGGCATCCGTAAGTAATAGGAAACGAGTGGGCGGCCCTTGGGTCGCCCATTTTTCACACGGGAGTTTTATTTAGCAGTTGAAGGTATAGTTAAGTTTCCCAGCCGATGGCTCAAGGACTTAAATATAGCTTCAAGTGCTAAAAGCCTCCCGTGAAACCAAATTTTGATAGGAGGATTTATTATGATCACCAGAAAACAGTACCCCAACCATCATGTGTTTGAAACCGTGATCGGTGGCAGAGCTTTCACCGTCGAGACCGGCAAGGTCGCTGAGCTGGCAAACGCAGAGTGCATCTGCCGTTACGGCGATACCACCGTTTTGACCACCGTGACCTGCTCCCCCGAGCCCAAGAGCGGCATCGACTACTTCCCTCTGACCATTGAGTTCGAGGAGAGAATGTACTCCGTGGGCAGAATCCCCGGCAGCTTCAATCGCCGCGAGGGCAAGCCCTCCGAGCGTGGCATTCTCAACAGCCGTATCATTGACCGTCCGATGCGTCCGTTGTTCGATGACGAGCTGCGCAATGACGTTGTTGTCACCTGCACTGTTTTGACCAACGACTATGACAACCCCGTTGAGATCGTTGCTTCCCTGGGCGCTTCCATCGCCATCGCTTCTTCCGATGTGCCCTGGAACGGACCGGTTGCTACGACCAATGTCGCTCACCTCAACGGTGAGTATATCATCAACCCCTCCTCCGAGCAGCGCAACGAATGTGACTGCTTCGTGTGCATCGCTTCCACCTTCGAGAAGGTCGTCATGATCGAGACCGAGGCGAAGGAAGCTCCCGAAGAGATCGTCTATGAGAGCATCCGCATTGCCCACGAGACCAATATGGAGGTCGTCAAGTTCATCAACACCATCGTTGATGCCATTGGCAAGGAGAAGTTCACCTTCGAGAAGGCAGCTGTCAACCATGACCTGCTCGACGAGCTGTGCGCTTACGGCATGGATCAGATCGAGTACGCTCTTGACACCGATGACAAGAACATCCGTGAGGAACGTTTGACCGCTGCACGCCGTGACTTCGCAGAGAAGTTCAGCGAGAAGTACGAGGACTTCGATGTGCATATCGATGTGTGCCTGTACAAGATGCAGAAGAAGGTCGTCAAGAAGTGGCTGCTTGCCGGCAAGCGTGTCGATGGCAGAGGCATGGACGATATCCGTCCGTTGGATGCTGAAGTCGGTGTTTTGCCTAGAGTCCACGGCTCCGGTCTGTTCGCAAGAGGTCAAACACAGGTTCTGTCCATCTGCACGCTCAACACCTTGGCAGCTGCACAGAAGCTCGACACCATATACTCTGAGGAGACCAAGCGTTATATCCATCACTACAACTTCCCGTCCTTCTCCACCGGTGAGGCTCGTCCGGCTCGTTCGACCAGCCGTCGTGAGATCGGTCATGGCTCTTTGGCTGAGAAGGCACTCCTGCCCGTTATTCCTTCCGTCGAGGAGTTCCCCTATGCGATCCGTGTGGTCTCCGAGGTTCTTTCCTCCAACGGTTCGACCTCTCAGGGCTCCATCTGCGGTTCTACCTTGGCTCTCATGGATGCAGGTGTCCCCATTAAGCGCCCCGTCGCAGGCATTTCCTGCGGCTTGATCTCCGATCAGGAGACCGGCGAATGGAGAACCTTCACCGACATTCAGGGTGTTGAGGACTTCCACGGCGAGATGGACTTTAAGGTTGCAGGCACTTCCGAAGGCATTACCGCCATTCAGATGGACCTGAAGAACAAGGGCTTGACCATGGAAATCATTGCCGATGCTCTTGAGCGTTGCCGCAAGGCTCGCATGGAGATCTTGAACGAAGTTATGCTTCCGTGCATCTCCGAGCCTCGTGCAGAGGTCAGCGATTACGCACCCAAGATGATCTCCATGAAGATTCCGGTTGACAAGATCCGTGAGGTCATCGGTTCCGGCGGCAAGACCATTCAGAAGATCTGCGCCGATACCGGTGCAAAGGTCGATATCGATGATGACGGCAATGTATTCATCGCAGCAGTCGATCCTGCAGCAGGCTACGCTGCCAAGAAGATGATCGATGATATCTGCTTCGTTCCCGAGGTCGGTGCCCTGTATTACGGCAAGGTCGTTCGTATCCTGCCCATCGGCGCATTTGTCGAGATCGCTCCGGGTCACGACGGCATGGTTCACATTTCTAAGCTCGAAAACCGCCGTGTCGAAAAGGTCGAGGACGTTCTGAACGTCGGCGATATGACATGGGTCAAGTTTATGGGCTTCGATGAGAAGGGGCGTGCAAACTTCAGCCGCAAGGACGCACTGAAGGAGATTGCAGAAAGCGAACAGCAATAAAATACCACACCGCTTGACAACTCGTCAGGCGGTGTTTGTTTTGCATCAGCCGCAGGATACTGTAATGCTATAATCTGATAAGAAGTATGGATCAAATTCAGCGATCAATCGGAATTTGAAATACAATGCAAACCAATCAACAAACGGGTGAAGCCGATCGGCTTCACCCGTTTGATTTTTAGGTTGCGATGTTGTTTTTCAGTGTTTTGCGTGATTGATTTGCTGTCGTTTTGCGTTATTTTGCCTCCATGTAGGCGGCGACGGAATCTCCGTAAGTGAGCATGGCGTTGACCATGTTCAGTTCGTCCTCTGCGACGTTGGTCTTGGCTCGGACTTGGGCGACATAGCTTTCCACGCTCCAGGAGACGGTTTGGGAGATTGCCGTTTCGCCTTCGTAGAAGGTGGCATTGATGACATCACGCATTTCCTTTGCACCCACGTTCTCATAAATTGCGGAGAACATGATATTGCCCTTGTTGGTCGCTGCAATTTCCGCCAAAACCTTGCCCTCGCTGTCAGTGATGACACACTTGACCGCATTTGGGTCGGTTGCGGTGGTGTAGATGCAGGACAAATTCAACTGCACTCTGGAAGTCACCGTGATGTTGGTGTTCACGGCTGCACCGGTGCCGGTGGAAGCTGCGTTGTTCACCGCCTCGGGAATTTCCGTGGTTGCGTAAGACAACTGTTCTTCCGTCAGGTCTGCGGTGACAAGATTCTCTGTGTTGTAACCAAGTCTGACCTGTGCAGCTGCGCCATATTTCAGCATGTCAACTGCCA
>SVKY01000055.1 GCA_015068235.1 Oscillospiraceae bacterium | reverse complement strand
CAGTTAAATTATACCACCAAAGGGCTGCAATTTCTACCGATTGCAGCCCTTTCTCTAAAAAATTTGCAGCCTGTACCTTACGGCACAGGCTGCTCTTTTTTGGGGACTTTTTTTACAGCCCCTTTTGGTTTATTCAGCGGAAATGAGGTAGTAGTAAACAGGCTGTCCGCCGTCAATGACAGCGATCTCAGCATCTGCACAGACCTCTTTGAAGATGGAAGCAGCGGCTTGTGCCTGCTCTTCGTTGATGTCGGCGCCGTAGAAGATGGTGATATATTCCTTACCTTCTTCTGCGAGCTTTTCTGCCATGCCACGCAAAAGCATTGCTGCGGAAACATTGCTTCCGAACAGGGCAGAGCCGTACAATGCCAAATACTCGCCTGCATGGATATCGTGTCCGTCAAAATCGGAATCACGGGCAGCATAGGTGATCTGCATCGTGGTGACGTTTGCCATAGCTTCGGTCATGGTCTGCGTGTTGGTGTCGGCATCCGCTTCGGGATCGAACATCAGCATGGCGGAAATGCCCTGCGGAATGGTCTTCGACGGGATGACGATCAGCTTCTTCTTTGTCAGGGGGATTGCCTGCTCCGCAGCCATGATGATATTCTTATTGTTGGGGAAAACATAGACGATCTCGGAGGGGGTTGCATTGACCTTTTCCAAAATGTCCTGCGTGGACGGATTCATGGTCTGACCGCCCTCGATGATGTTGTCCGCACCTAATTCACGAAAAGCATTTGCTAAGCCCTTGCCTGCACAAACGGCGACCATGCCGTAGGTCTTCTCGGCAGGAGCGACATATTCTGCCTTCTCCTCCTCACTCATGACCTTTTCAGAGTGCTGAAGCTTCATGTTTTCCACCTTGACGGTGGCAAAGGAACCATATTTCAGTGCTTCCTCCATTGCCTTGCCGGGGTGGTTGGTGTGCACATGGACCTTGATGATCTCATCATCGTCAACCAAAACAAGGCTATCGCCCAGCTCGGACAGAAACGCACGAAGCGCCTCGGGATCCTTCTCATTTTCACGGTTGACAATAAACTCTGTGCAATACTGGAAGGTGATATTCTCGGTATCGAAGTCTGAGAAATCTGCCTGCTCCTTGCTCTGCGTCTCGGTCACCTCGGGCATTTCGATCTCCTTGCCCTGCGCAATGGCGAGCATTGCCTCCAGGACAAACAGCCAGCCCTTACCACCTGCATCGACGACGCCGGCTTTTTCCAAAACGGGGTTCTGGAACTGCGTCTGTGCAAGTGCATTGGTTGCTGATTCCACGGCAGCGATCAGAACGCTTTCAAACGTAGCATTCTTGCGGGAAGCGCTGGTTGCATCGGCGGCGCTGACACGGGCAACGGTCAGAATCGTACCTTCGGTGGGCTTCATAACTGCCTTGTAAGCGGCTTCAACACCACTGGTCAAAGCGGCAGCAAGCTGTGTGCCGTCGCAAGCCTCCAAGCCCTTCAAGCTCTTGGAGAAGCCACGGAACAGAAGCGACAGAATAACACCGGAATTGCCTCTCGCACCTCTAAGCATTGCAGAAGCGGCAGTGTCGGCAACCTTGGTCAGTGTTGCGCCGTTGAGCTTGCGAAGATCGTTCGCAGCGGCGTTGAGGGTCATGCTCATGTTTGTGCCGGTATCGCCGTCGGGAACGGGGAATACATTTAAGTCGTTGATCGGCTGCTTATGCAACTCGATGACGGCAGCTGCTGCGAGCAGCATTTTTTGCAGCGAAGCACCGTCAATATAGTTCATCAATGGGAGCCACCTGCCTCTCAGTCGATCACCATGGAATCAATGAGGACGTTGACCTCTTTGACCTCGGTGTTGGTTTGCTTGGTTACGACATAGCGCACCTCGGAGATGATGGAATTTGCCAAAGCGGGCAGATTCACACCCTGATCGACCATGATGTGCAGGTCGATGGAGATGCTCTCATCCTCGTTGATATTTACGAGGACACCCTTCGCCATGGATTCACGGCGAAGCAGATGCACAAGACCGTCTGTGACGGAGCGCATAGCCATGCCCTTGACACCAAAGCAGTTGGTAGCGGCGGTGCCTGCGATCTGGGTATAGACGTTATTGCCGACGGCAATGGCGCCCATTTCATTCTCTCGGCGGATCATAATCATTCCTCCTTAAATCATGCTTTCTTCCCAGCAGTCGGGAGCCTTCAGTTCGAGCAAGGCGGCAACGGTCGGAGCAACATTAGCAAGACCGAAGGTGCCTTTCTTCACGATGTAGCGAGTGTCGGGATCGTAGACGATAAAGGGAACGGGGTTCAAGCTGTGAGCGGTACGGATGCTGGTTTTGCCCTTCTTGGTCTCGGTCATCTGATCGGCGTTGCCGTGGTCAGCGGTGATTAAAACGGTGTAGCCAAGACGGTCAGCTGCCTCCAAAATTTTTGCAAGGCTGCGATCGAGGTATTCCATCGAGGCTACGACGGCTTCCATAACACCGGTATGACCGACCATATCGCCGTTGGGGAAATTGCAGCGCAAGAAGTCATACTTACCGCTTTCCATCGCTTTGAGCATGGACTCGGTAATTTCAGCAGACTTCATGGCAGGTGCCTGTTCAAACGGGATCACATCAGAGGGGATCTCCTCATAAGTCTCAAGCTCTTCACAGACCTTGCCGGAACGGTTGCCGTTCCAGAAATAGGTGACATGGCCGTACTTCTGCGTCTCGGAGACAGCATATTCACGAATGCCATGCTCGCACAGAAGCTCGGTCAGGGTGTTCTTGATAACAGGGGGCTGTACCAAATAATTCGTCGGAATGTGCAGATCGCCGTCATATTCGAGCATACCGGCAAACTGAACACCGGTATAGTCGCCACGGTCAAACTTGTCAAACTCCTTGCGGTCGAAGGCAAGAGAGATCTCCTGCGCACGGTCGCCACGGAAATTATACAGAATCACGCTGTCACCGTTTGCGATCTTGGCAACAGGCTCACCGTCTTGCGCAATGACAAAAGCAGGAAGATCCTGATCGATGCAATCAAGCTCTGCACGATAGGTTTCGATGGCTTCCTTGGCAGAGGGGAACTGTCTTCCCAAACCACGCACGTGGGTGTTCCAGCCGTTTTCGACCATCTTCCAGTTGGCTTCATAACGATCCATGGTGATCTGCATTCTGCCACCGCCGCTTGCAATGCGATAATCGCAACCATCGGTGGAAAGATCTGCCAAAACATCCTCCAACTGCGCAACATATTCCAACGCACTGGTGGCAGGAACGTCACGGCCGTCAAGCAGAATGTGGCAGTAGACACGCTGTAAGCCTTCCTCCTTCGCACGTTTCAAAAGGGCAATCAGGTGGCTGATATTGGAATGGACATTGCCGTCAGAGAGCAAGCCGATAAAGTGCATGGCCTTATCTTGTGCATTTTTTACGAGCTGATTCCAAGTGTTCGATGCAAACAAGGCACCGTTCTCGATGGATTCGCCAACGAGCTTTGCGCCCTGAGAATAGACCTGACCGCAGCCGAGGGCGTTATGACCGACCTCAGAGTTGCCCATGTCGTCATCGCTGGGAAGACCAACGGCAGTGCCGTGTGCCTTGAGCCATGTGTACGGGCAGGTTTCGAACAGCTTATCAAGTGTCGGGGTGTTTGCGACCTTCACGGCATCACCGCTGCCGCCGTCGCCACGACCGACACCGTCCATAATGATTAAAACAATCGGTTTCTTCATATCCGATATGCCTCCATTTTATTTATGATTCATGTTATTATACTTCATTTTTTCTATTTATACAATATATATTTTTAATATTTGGTAAAAATAACAAATCTGTTAGTGCGACTCACAGAAAACTGCGGTTTTTTGGGAAAAGTGTTGAAAAAATTACACCTTACCGCTGATCGCTCAGCCCGAGAATATAGTCTGTGCTTGTGTGGTAGTATTTTGCCAATGCGATCACCGCCCAAACGGGAATTTCAAAAATCCCTTTTTCATAGCGGCGGTAGACTTCTCGCTTACAGTTGAGCACCTGTGCAATTTCGTCTTGAGTCTTGTCGGCATCGATTCTGAGATCCTCTAAGCGTTGAAAAAACATAAGCATTCCTCCTTGAAGAAATGCTACTATTTTGTTGCAAATTCCATGAGAAAATGCTACAATATTGTTGCAAATATTTTTAGGAGAAATACAGATGGATAATGATGATATCATTAAAGTGTGTTCTTGGGCAATGAAAAAAATCAAGGCTATCTTGGAAGATGATAGCCTTGAAGATTGTGAATGCTTTTTGAGAATCGAAGAAATAGTAAAGCTGCTCGAAGCCATTGGAGTTGATAATGCTGAGGATTCTAATTCTCAAACGTAGGGATATGGTGTGCCCTGTCCGTATGAAGGAGATTGTGATGCAGTATCAATTCATCGCAAATTCACCGTTCTCCAACAGCTGCTGCACCTGTGCAAGCAGGGCATCGGGAACATCGTTATTGGCAACGGCAATTGCGGCAGCTTCCTGTGCCTGCTGCAAGACGGTCATATCGGTTGCCAAATTCGCTACACGGAAGGTGGGCAGACCGTGCTGTCTTGCGCCGAAGAAGTCGCCCGGACCTCGCAGCTTCAGATCCTCCTGCGCAATTCGGAAACCGTCCGTGGTCGAGCAAAGGGCTTTCAGACGTTGACGTGTTTCGGCATTTTGATGATCGGAGACCAAAATGCAGTAGGACTTTGCCCCACCACGTCCGATTCTGCCTCGGAGCTGGTGCAGCTGTGAAAGTCCGAAACGGTCGGCATTTTCCACGACCATCAATGTGGCATTCGGAACATCCACGCCGACCTCAATGACGGTCGTCGAAACTAAAATATCATATTTGTGCGCAGCGAAGGCTTGCATAACAGCATCCTTTTCAGCGCCCTTCATTTTTCCGTGCAGAAGGGCGACTCGTAGATTCGGAAAGACGGTCTGCTTGAGGGTTTGCGCCCAAATTTCGGCAGCCTTTAACGATTCCGTTTCGCTTTCCTCAATGGCGGGGCAGACGATAAAGGTTTGGTGGTTTTCCTCTGTCTGTTTACGGATGAAGGCGTTGAGCCTTGTGCGGTAGCGTTCATCGACCAAGAAGCTCTCTACCGGTTCACGACCCGGAGGGAGCTCATCGATGACAGAAACATCCAAATCACCGTAAAGAATGAGAGCAAGCGTCCTCGGAATGGGCGTGGCAGACATGATCAAAAGATGCGGCGAGCTGCCCTTGGATAGGAGCTTGGCACGCTGCGCCACACCGAAACGATGCTGCTCGTCTGCAATGACCAAGTCCAAATTCTGAAACACGGTCGTGTCGCTTAACAGCGCGTGTGTACCAATGATAAGATCGAAGCCGCCATCTGCAAGTGTCTGGCGAATTTCCTTTTTCTCGCTGAGCTTCTGAGAGCCTGTCAAAAGCGCGCATCGCACGCCCAAGGGCTGAAACAGCGGCATTAACCGATCATAATGCTGCTTTGCCAAGATCTCTGTCGGTGCCATCAAAGCGACTTGCTTGCCGTTTTTTGCGGCGCAGTAGGCGGCTGCTGCGGCAACCATGGTTTTTCCGCTGCCGACATCACCTTGCACCAAGCGGCTCATCGGCTTACAGGAAACAAAGTCTTGCAAAATTTCATTGATCACACGGCTCTGCGCACCGGTCAGACGGAATGGGAGCGAGCGATAAAATACCTGCATATCCGTATTTTGATATGGGTGCTTTTCCTGCACTGTGCGCTTCGTTCTGACAATGGACAAAGCAGCGCTGAAGAGGAAAAATTCTTCAAAAATTAAACGCCTTTTGGCCTCCTCCAGTTCTTCGTGTGTTTTTGGTGCATGAATGCTCTGATATGCCGTTGGTGCGTCCAATAAATGATAAGCATCCAAAACGCCTTGTGGAAGCATTTCGGTAGGTGCATGATTTTGCAAGGCTGCTTGCACTGCCTGTGTAACGACCTTGTTGGTCAAGCCTGCGGTCAGGGAATAAATCGGGCAGATGCAGCGTGTAACCTTGCCCTCGCCATCGAGTGGCTCGAAAAGGGGATTGGTCATGGCGTAGCCCAAGTAATCTCCGACGAGAGTGCCGTAAAAGCAATAGGTCTCGCCCTTTTGCAGACGTTCGGCGGTATAGCTTGCGTTAAAAAACGTCAGATTCAGCCGCCCTGTGTGGTCGGCAACGGTCAGCTTTGTCAGTTCCAAAGCCCTTTGACCGGGTTTTGGAATACGGTGTGTGTGCGGTGTCGTCACGACCGAGGCGATAAAGCAGGCAGGTTTGTCCGGCTCCAAAGCCATGATCGGGACAAGCTGTGTGCGGTCCTCGTAATCCCTCGGATAAAAACGCAAAAGATCCCCAATGGTGAAAATGCCCAGCTTGGCGAATAATTCTGCTTTTTTGGGACCAATACCGGTGAGTGTGCGGATCGAATCTGTCAGTGCCATCTGTGCACCTCCTTTATGATTGCTGCAAAATTCCGATTTATCGCTCTGTTTGAATTGTCCAAAGCCGATCAGTCGCAGCCATCGATTACGCGCAGCGTGCCGGGAGGGGTACGCAGGGGAGGGCGGCTGTGCGCCGAGAAACAGCTTATGAAATAACAAGAGAAACGATAGGCGTACTCGTCAGCGCCTCCCCTGCGGCGCCTTCTTTGGGTACTTTCTTGGCAAGACAAGAAAGTACCTCCTGTTGCGGTACCCAAAATTTGTTGTTCGCTTCGCTCACCAAATTTTGACCGCTGCCACTCCTTATTGCTCGCTGCATCCGCCACCGGCAGCGCTCGCAAACGTCCCCCCACGCAGTGGAGCAAACCGAAGCCTTGTACGCATTTTCGATACCCTCGCTAAGATTCTTCGGTCGCAAGCTCCCTCAGAATGACATTACAAGGAGTGCATGCACAGAGCGATAAATCGGAATTTTATTAAATCTTTCCATTATATTATAATACAAAGCTGTAGATTTCGCAAGGGATTCCGGGGCAATATAAGCAAAAGCCTGACGGGAAACCCATCAGGCGGAATCATCCTTATATTTTGCTTACGCCATAGCGTTGACCTTGAGGGTCATGCTGCTCTTCTTGCGAGCTGCGTTGTTCTTGTGAAGGATACCCTTGTTGACAGCCTTATCGACTGCAACGACTGCTGCAGTATAAGCTGCGGTAGCCTGAGCCTTGTCACCGGAAGCAACAGCTGCATCGAACTTCTTGATGGTGGTCTTCAGAGCGGACTTAGCCATCTTGTTCTTCTCGTTGTTGGCGCGGGACACGAGAACGTGCTTCTTCTTCGCTTTAATGTTGGGCATGATTTTCCACCTCCTCTTCGGTTCCTCATGCAGAAACATATTATAATAGCTTTTGACGATAAAATCAACACTTTTTTTGGAAATTTGCAAATTTTTTTTGAAAAAAGCAAAGACTATCGAAAAAGGAGGTATGATCATGGTGATTCGAACAGATTTGGCTGTGGAAGCAAAGGCACTTTGGGAGCGTTCGGCGGAAAAAACAACAAAATTAGATGGTGTCCGAGCGCAGGAACATGACGGGGTCACGTTAGTGGAGATCTTAGATGATGAAGGCGCAAAGGCGCTTGGGAAGCCGGTGGGGCGGTATTTAACGATGGAGCTGAAAAAATACGACAACGACATACGCAAAAATGCAAAATGCTTGGCACGACAGCTGGAAAATTTGATCGACATGGATCGTGGACAGAGTGTCTTGGTGATCGGTTTGGGAAACAGAGCCATTACCCCTGATGCGCTTGGACCTCAAACGGTGGACAAGCTGTTTTTAACGAGGCATTTGATCAAAAATTTGCCACAGCAATTCGGCTTTTGCCGTTCGGTCAGTGCAATCACCCCTGGGGTTTTGGCAACGACGGGAATTGAAACGCTCGAAACGGTGCGAGGCGTGGTGGAGCACGTCAAGCCCGATTTCGTCATTGCGATCGATGCGCTTGCAGCAGGGGATATGCGACGGCTTTGCACAACGGTACAGGTTTCCGATACGGGCATTGCACCGGGTTCGGGCGTGGGGAATCGCCGTGCAGCATTTGATGAAAAAAGCTTGGGCGTAAAGGTCTATGCGTTGGGTGTGCCGACGGTGGTCGATGCACAAACGGATTGTCATATGATCGTAACGCCCCGTGATATTGACGCAAGGATTGCTTACCTCAGCTCGGTATTATCGGGTGCATTGAACTTGGTTCTGCATTCGGAATTTGACTATGATGATTTTGCACAATTCGCCACTTTTTCCTAAAAAGTATTATGTCAACTTGTTATTCAACAGATGCAATTCTCCTTGCACAGCTGTTGTTGTGCAAAAACCTGTGCACAGTGTGCAAAACTATTGGAAAATCGGTGTTTCTGAACTGCACAAAACAGATGCAACATCAAACAAAACCCTGCATATATTCACAAAGAGTTTGAAAATTGAGGTTCCGATAATGCGTTCAATTTACGCATAATTCTGAATTATGTTAACTGAAAAATAGGGAATCTTGGCGAAAAAGTTCTAAATTTGGATTTTGGTGGCGAAAAATAAAGGGAGATTTTTGGACGATTTTTGAATGAAAATCACACCTATCGTCGAAGTGACCAAATTCGACAAAAGCCCTGCATGAATGAAAAATCGTTCTTGGGAAATACTGTTTCCACACACAAAAAACGGAGGAAACAAATGCAGGGCAAGGTTGAGATCTGCGGTGTAAATACCGCACGCTTGAAAACATTAAAAAATGACGAGATGAACCGATTGCTGAAGCTGTCACAGCAGGGCGATGAGAATGCACGTCAGCAGCTGATTGAGGGGAATTTGCGTTTGGTTTTGTCGGTGATCCAAAAATTCATGGGACGTGGTGAAAATCCCGACGATCTGTTTCAGGTCGGCTGTGTGGGGCTTTTGAAGGCAATCGCCAATTTTAATACCGAACTGAATGTCCGCTTCAGCACCTATGGTGTGCCTATGATCGAAGGCGAGGTGAAGCGATATCTGCGTGATTACAGTGCAATACGTGTTTCTCGGAGCGTTCGGGATACGGCGTACCGTGTGTTGCAGTGCAAGGAAACAATGCTTGCACAGGGGAGTGCGGAGCCGACGTTGGAGGAGATCGCCAAGCGCTTGGAGCTGCCTCTTGAGAGTGTAACTGAGGCGATGGATGCGATGAGTGCGCCTGTGTCGCTTTATGAGCCTGTCTATTCCGATGGTGGAGATCCGCTGACGGTGATGGATCAGGTTCGGGATACGAAAAATACGGACGAGCAATGGATCGAACGCATTGCACTGCGAGAGGCAATGCGGAATTTGGGGCAGCGTGAAAAACGCATTTTGGCATTGCGCTTTTTTGACGGAAAAACGCAGATGGAGGTTGCAAGCGAGGTCGGCATTTCGCAAGCGCAGGTGTCTCGCTTGGAGAAAAATGCGATCGCCTCTTTGAGAAAGGCGATTTGCGTTTCGTGATCGTATTATACGAGTACAACACAAGACTGTGAGCGTAAAATGCTTTTGAGCATTTTAATTGATGATTGGTATAAACTCACCGATAATACTGTTTCTTGATAAAATGGTTAGAAAACCATTTTATTGCAGGATGAATATCCTGCACCGCCTATGGCAGCAAGAACAGTATTACACGGCATTTCTTGGCGGCTTTGCCGCCATGCCGCTTATAAGCGGCATAATAAAACGGTTAAACCGTTTTATTAGAAATAAGTATAAATCGGAATTTGAATGACAATGCAAATAAATCAAACGGATGAAGTCTGTGACTTCATCCGTTTGATTTATTATTTTCGGTATTGCTTTGTTTTATTTTGCTTCCATGTAGGCTGCGACTGCATCGCCGTAGGTGAGCATAGCGTTGACCATGTTCAGCTCGTCTTCTGTGACATTGGTCTTGGCTCTAACTTGGGCAACGTAGCTTTCCACGCTCCATGAGATGGTTTTGGAAATAGCGGTTTCGCCCTCATAGAAGGTTGCGTTGATCACGTCACGCATTTCCTTTGCGCCGACGTTTTCATAGATCGCTGAGAACATAATGCCGCCCTTGTTGGTGGTTGCCATCTCAGATAAAACCTTGCCCTCGCTGTCTGTGACAACGCACTTGATTGCATCGGGGTCGGTTGCTGTGGGATAGACACAGGACAGGTTGAGTTGCACTCTCGACGTGACAGTGATGTTGGTATTCACGCTTGCGCCATCGCCTGTGGAAGCTGCGTTGTTGACAGCCTCAGGGATTTCCTTCGTTGCATAAGAGAGCTGTTCTTCGGTCAAATCAGCGGTCACCAAATTCTCGGTGTTATAGCCCAAACGAACCTGTGCCGCTGCGCCGTATTTGAGCATATCCACTGCCATGGTTTTCAGCTCTGGAATGGAAGTTTCTGCATCGATCTTGCCGACCAAGAAGCTCTTGATGGAATCAACGGCGGTATTGCCGTAGTAAATCGTTCCATCTTCACCAACTGCATAAAGAGTTGTTGAGAAGTTGTCCCCCATTTCCTTGGCGTTGATGCCCTTGTAAGTAACTTGGTACATCAGCGCTTCGCCTGTTGCAGGATTGACCTTGGCAGTCATCTGTTCACGGTCTGCGGTGATGCCGTAAATCGTGGTAACAGGCTCGCCGCCTGCAACATCTTTCTTAACTTCCAAATAGAAATCTTTGTAAGAGTTGACGTCTGCGCCCATGATGTTGTAGGTAACGGTCATCTCTGCACCGACGGAAATCGACATCGTGAACTTCAAGCTTTCTTTTGGCTCGTATTTCGGCTCGGTGATCTCAACTGCGCCACAGATACAAGCACCGTCAACGTAATCGTGATCTTCGCTCACGCTGTAGTCACAGTTTGCACAAGTAACGGTGTGATTTTCGCCATTGTTGCTATAAGCATGGCTGTGACCTGTTGCTGCGGTTTCATCGGAAACATAACTATCATCGCAAGCGGTGCAAGTATAAGTCGTGAAGCCTGCATCGGTACAGGTCGGGTCCGTCACAACTGCTTCATAGTTATGACCCAAAGCAGCCACTTCATTCTGAGCAATCAAAACTTCATTACAGACGGAGCAGTGTTTGCCTTCGGTCAAGCCGGTTTCTGTGCAAGTTGGAGCAACTGCATTGTCGATGACTTCAGTGTGTCCGTTTGCTTCGATGACGGTCTGAGCAATCAAAACTTCGTTACAGACGGAGCAGTGTTTACCCTCAGTCAGACCTGTTTCGGTGCAGGTTGGAGCAACTGCATTGTCGATGACTTCAGTGTGTCCGTTTGCTTCGATGACGGTCTGAGCAATCAAAACTTCGTTACAGACGGAGCAGTGCTTACCCTCGGTCAGACCTGTTTCGGTGCAAGTCGGGGCAACGGCGTTGTCAATGACCTCGGCATGTCCATTTGCTTCGATGACAGTCTGCGCAACCAAAACTTCGTCACAAACGGAGCAGTGCTTACCCTCGGTCAGACCAGTTTCAGTACAAGTCGGGGCAACGGCGTTGTCAATGACCTCGGCATGTCCATTTGCTTCGATGACTTCTTGCGCAACCAAAATCTCGTTACAGACGGAGCAATGGCTGCCTTCGGTCAGACCAGTTTCAGTACAAGTCGGCGCGATGGCGTTGTCAATGACCTCGGTATGTCCATTGGCTTCGATGACAGTTTGTGCAACAAGAATTTCACCACAGACGGAGCAGTGCTTACCTTCGGTCAGACCAGTTTCAGTACAAGTCGGGGCAACTGCCTTGTCGATAACCTCGGTATGTCCGGTTGCTTGAACTGCATTTGCTTGATAGGTGTTGGAGCAAGCGGAACAAGTATAAGTGGTGTAGCCATTTTCGGTGCAGGTCGGCTTGGTGACAGCTGTTGCATAATTATGACCTGCGGCTACAACATAGCTATCATCGTAGCTGTTACCGCAGATGGAACAGGTGTGTGTGGTATAACCCTGTGCGGTGCAGGTAGGCTTTGTTGTCTTTGCATTATAGACATGCTGTGTAGGAATGCCGCTTTCGGGTCCGACGTAAATATAGTCAATTGTTGCTGTTCCGTTGGAGGCACTTTCGATGTACTGGAATCGCAGACCCATATTGACGATCGAATCCGCAGATCTAAAAGTATCGCTCAAGGGCATGGTCAGAACAATATATTTTCCATCGCTAACGGTGTAGTTTTTAAGATTCTCGTAATTGTTGCCATCATACACACCGTCGTACATGCCACCGTAGAGGAAGAGAATACGGGAGGGCTTTCCGCTGACAGACGTACATCCGTCAAGCTTAAAGCGTATCTGAAGACATTCTGCTTTAGAAGGGTCGTAATTTAAGCATGCACCCTGTTGACTCCAAATGTAGCTAGCAGAAACAGGAGAGGTCACGAAGTAAGGTCCCAAGACGTTCGTATTCTTAACATCAACTGTCACAGTGCCTGCGGTATTGTCGATCGAGAAATCGCCTGTGGTGCCATAGCCTGCTGTTGCCCAGTAGCCATTGGCTGAGGTATCGAAGTTATAACCGCCGTAAGCATCAGAGGTATATCGGAGTTGATCGTTTTCGGTATTGGAATAATCAAAGAACAGTGCATCGTCCAAAGGCAGATCATTCTGCTTGCCGATGTAAATATAGTCGATCTTGACCGAACCGTTTTTGATATTTGCGAAGTTCATTCTAAACGTTTCGATTTGCTTTAAGCTCTTGACACCGCTGCTTGTCAACGGAATATCAAGCGTCAAATACTTACCGGTCGCATCGCTTAAGCTATAGCCTTTGGCATTGCTTGCCCACTGACCGGCAGCAGAGCCTCTGTTCGTTGCATAGAAGGAGAGCCAAGGGCTGCTCGATGTGTCGATCAATTCACAGTCGTTGAGTTGGAATCTGACACGAACGATCTCTGCCTCGCTTGGGTCAAAGTTTAAGCCCTCTGCCAAGGTGGGATCGGTCGTGTTGGTGGTTGATGTCATGATGAAGGGATTGCCTGTGCTTGTGACATTGAAGGATAATACGCCCTCGGTCTTGTCGATCTTCTGATCGGTGGAATAACCGGAGTATGACATCCAATATGCGCTGTGATAGTCAAAGGCATTATAACGATATGCGCTTTGCTTATAATGTGCACGCGCATCTGTTGTGTCGGTGAAGTCAAACATCAATGCGCTGCTCAGCTTAATATCGGCAACAGCAAAGGGGTGGTCGGAGATCGCATATGAGCCGTTTGCCTCATAGCAGATCGTGTGATAGGTAAAGCTCGCATCCGCAGTGGCAGTGATATGGTCGATCTTTGCCATGGAATCATCTCTGACAGCTGCACCGCTTCTACTATCCACAGAGTTCGAATTGACTAAGAATTTTCTAAATTCCTGCGAATCGGCAGTGCAGTTAAAATCACCCGTTGTGATCACGGTATCGCCGTAAACACGTCTGAGCTCATTGACCTTCCCGGCGAGCTGTTCTGCCTGCGCCAAACGCTCGGTTGCTTTTGCGCTGCCCGGTGTCCAGTGCGTGCTGATCATAACGAACTGCTTTCCGGTCGCCTTCACGGTGAACACAGCCCAAACAATACAATGACCGTTAGAGCGCTTTTCATAGGCTTCCGCACCGTTTGCATAGAGCGTCAGAAGATCCTTGCGGTAAATGATCGTGTTGAGGGCTTTGCCGACATTGGGAACAAAATTATAATAGGAATATCCGGCAACATCCGGCTCAGTGAGCCAGCCCCACTTGTCAGAATCAAGTTGCTCAAATGCAGTGTACCACGTTGGGCTGACCTCCTGCGCACCAACTGCAATGGGCGCATTTTCTTCCAACATGGTCGCCAATCTCAGCACTCGTGTGCTGGTAGCCTCCGGCGCTGAACCATCGCTGCTCCAGCTTGCAAATTCAGCACGCAGGTTGGCGCTCATGATTCTAATATCCGCTTCGGCTGATTGCACATCGGCTAATGCAGAAGTCCTCTGCACAGGCAGCGCCGTCAGCAATAAGACGATTGCTAACAGCAAAGAAACAAGGCGTTTATTCATTGTGACTCTCCTTTTGCGGCGATACGTGTTTTTAGGCAAATAAATTTCGTATCGCTTCGAAATCTATACAAAAATATTTTATCGCATTATGCGCCCCATTTCAAGGGAAATTCTACAAATTTTGGATTCTTGATTAAAATATTTATACTAATCGCCGATTAAAACATTCATTTTAATCGGCGAAGGCAGTAAAAAAACGCTTTTTTACTGCCCGTTTTTGCGCTTATAAAGTAAGAATCGCAAAAACACGACTCATACCAATCACAAATGCGCATATTGCCAATTAAAATGCTTTTGAGCATTTTAATTGGTGATTGGTATAACAATTCAAACAGCTCGATAAATCGGAAGTTGAAAGTTATGCAGAAAATAATAGCTGCTGCAAGGAATTTTCCTTGCAGCAGCTATTTTTATGGTTTATGCAATTGCTCGGTACAGGAAGGTCACGATCTGACCTCTGGTGCAGCTTGCGTTCGGTGCAAACTTGCCGCCGCCCATGCCTTGGGTGACATCATTTTCTACTGCCCAAAGGACAGCGTTGAAATAGTAGTCGCTCGTCTTGACATCGGAGAACGGATTGTTCGTACTCTCGGGTGCAGGCTCGCCTTGAGAGCGCCACAAGAACGTTGCGACCTGACCACGGGTGCAGGTGGCATTCGGTCCGAAGCTCGTTGCGGACAAACCTGTTGTGATGCCGTTTTCTACCGCCCACAGAACAGCCTTGTAATAATATTCTCCTGCCTTAACGTCCTTGAAGTTATTCTTCGTAGAGGTCGGCTCGGGACTTCCGCAAGCACGCCACAAGAACGTCACGATCTGACCACGGGTGCAATTTGCGTTCGGAGCAAAGCTCGTTGCGCTCATGCCGTTGGTGATATTCTTCCCAACCGCCCAAAGAACAGGCGTTGCAAAATAATCGCTGTCTTTGACGTCTGTGAACGGATTTTCCGTCGGGATTTCTGGCTCGTTGGGCTGATCCGTCGGCTCAGAAGGCTCCTCACTCGGCTCGGAAGGTTCTTCACTCGGTTCAGTAGGTTCCTCGCTCGGCTCAGAGGGTTCCTCACTCGGCTCAGTCGGTTCCTCGCTCGGCTCAGAGGGTTCCTCACTCGGTTCAGTCGGTTCTTCGCTCGGCTCGGTGGTTTCTTCACTCGGCTCAGAGGGTTCCTCACTCGGTTCAGTCGGTTCTTCACTCGGTTCAGTCGGTTCTTCACTCGGTTCAGTCGGTTCTTCACTCGGTTCAGTCGGTTCTTCACTCGGTTCAGTCGGTTCTTCACTCGGTTCAGTCG
>SVKY01000004.1 GCA_015068235.1 Oscillospiraceae bacterium | reverse complement strand
CTATGCGGCGAAGATCGGCTCCTCGGGCGATTATGCGCAGATCGGCTCCTCGGGCGATTATGCGAAGATCGGCTCCTCGGGCTATGCGGCGCAGATCGGCTCTTCGGGCTATGCGGCGCAGATCGGCTCCTCGGGCTATGCGGCGAAGATCGGCTCCTCGGGCTATGGTGCGAAGATCGGCTCCTCGGGCTATGCGGCGCAGATCGGCTCCTCGGGCTATGCGGCGCAGATCGGCTCCTCGGGCAAAAACTGTGTGATCTGTTGTGCCGGTGACAATTGCGTTGTCAAAGCAAAAAAAGGAAGCTGGATCACGCTTGCCGAATGGGAGAGGGTAGACGGTGAGTATGTTCCGGTTTGCGTGAAAACGGAAAAAGTTGACGGCGAGCGCATCAAGGAAGATACATATTACCGGCTCGAAAATGGCGAATTTGTGGAGGCTGATTGATGCGGATGCGCTGACGGGAAAGTGCCACCAAATCTGCGAGGTCGAATGGAACAAGCGAGCTTCGCCAAACTCATGGACAGATGCATACGAAAGTTTTATTGAGGACATTGAAGAAGCTCCTACCGTGGATGCTGTGCCTGTGGTGCATGGGCGGTGGATAAAAGATGGCGATTATGTCGTATGTTCTGAATGTGGAGAAGAACACGCATGGGACGAGTACCGAGCGACATATTGCGAGGATTGCGGTGCGAAGATGGACGGAGGTTTGGACGATGGCAACTTGTAAGGAATGCTTACACTTTGAGGTGTGCTCACCCTATACAGCACCGAATGAGAGCTATCCCGAAGCGGGTGGCTGTTATGCTTTCAAAGACTGCGCAGACTTTGTCCATGTGGTGCGGTGCAAGGATTGCAGAATGTATGTCGAAAACAAAAAAGCACCAATAAAACACAGCCGGAGATGTTTGAGAAATGTGTATGGAAGATATGCAAGACCTGACGATTTCTGTTCCTACGGAGAAAGGAGAAGCGTGGATGGATGAATTGAAGCCGTGGCCGTTTTGCGGTGGTAAAGCGGCGTTTGTTGGCATGTTGGCAAATACACTACGATCAAATGCAAAGACTGTGGCGGTGCGTTTTTCGTGTCTAATCCGCTCATAAGTAGATTGGAAGCTAAAGAAGCATGGAACAGGAGGGTGAATGATGATAAGACGGCTCAAATATAAGCTGTTTAAGTGGCTGCTGCGTGATATGTGCAATAAATCCGAATGCAACAGGTGCGCAATGCGCAGAACTAAGCACTGCAAAATTTTTGATGTCAGATTACAAGCGATGAGAGCGTGGAGGATAAAGTATGATCGATAATGAGATTATTCAGGCGTTGGAGCGTTGCGATTCTTATAGTATGTCCTGCCGAGCTTGTCCGTATGTAGGCATCCCTGCTCGGTATTGCGAAAAATATCTGCTGCATGATGCGCTCAGCCTTATCAAACGCCAGCAGGCAGTGATTGAGCGGTTGCAGAACGCAATGCAGGATTCTAAAGGGTTTGAAATCGACCAATTTAACAAGTGGATTCCTGTGACGGAGAGGTTGCCTGAGCCAAAAGAAAACCCTGTGCTTGTCGTTTACGATGGCTGTGTATGGGCAGCTTGGAAACATGACAATTATTGGGAGCTTGTGCCCGGTCTTAACACAACTTGTGTCACCCACTGGATGCCCATGCCCCAACCGCCGAAAGGAGAATGATTATGAAGCGATTAATAACTGACAATCCGGACGGAAATGTTTCTACAATGCTGAACTACGCCTACAAAGGCGATGACGGCAATGTGAAGTTGCGCTATGGTAACGGAGAGGAAAACATTGATCTTTGTGAATACATAGCACAAGAATCAACCGGAAAATCATGTGACTTGAGCGCAGAAGATGTTATGGACGGTGCATGCATTGAGGGTTGCGACTGCCCTCTTGCAATCCTTTATATAGTCGCAGTACAAGCTGCTGAGTTAAGAGAGCGCCTGAGAAAGTATGAGGATGCTGGAATTGAACCGCCGAAAGGAGGCGGAAATGAATGAATTCGATGCTTTGGTTCCGTAAGAGAATAAAGCTACGGAAGATATGCGAGGCGTGCGGTCTTGCACTATATCGTGACGTTAGAGCGTTTGCGCTGCTTGAAACTGACTTACCGCCTGATCCGCATATCAGGCGTAACGGAAAAACGACTGCTGCATGCTTGCGGCTTTTGCTCACCGAAGCAGCAGTCATCACGCCCGAGGATATTGCCCTCGCTCTCACCGTTGACCCTGATTTCAAATTAGGTCATTACGCCTTACGTAGACATACAGTTGCCTACTTTTATTCTTTGTATCATGTAGCCATAGCTTCGGGTGTGGCACTTCCAAGGATAGATTTAGATAAAAATGAAACCATCCGAGCAGTTATAAAAGTAGGTGATGCCCTTGGCTGCTAAAAAGCAAAGACGAAAGGTCATTATAGCCGGGCGATATATGCGCTCGATCCAGTATGCGCTGACAACCGATCCTGATGTGCGGCGGACGAGAGCTCCTAAAACACAGATATCCTCCGTCGCACAAGAGGCGATGAACTTGAAACATTCATGGCAAAAGTTGAAAGCGGTCATTGCCGCAAATTTTGCCATGAATGATCTTGTCGTAACGCTGACCTATAGAGATGATGCGCTTCCGAAACTGAGAAAAGATGCGGAAAACCGTTTGAAACTGTTTGTTCGCAAACTACGGGCAGAGCGGCGAACAATGGATCTGGAAATGCCCTATATCTATGTTACAGAGAGCGGTCATAGCTCAGGACGATTGCACCATCATATTATCATAACTGCGACCGGCCACGATTACGATATGATTCGAAGGCTTTGGGCAAAAAACGGTGATGATGTCGAGTTCTCACCGATTTGGACAAAGGGCTATGACGGCTGGGCGCAGTATCTGAGCAAAGAGCCACGTGAAAACGGTCGGCGTTACGTAGGCGAAAGAATGTGGCGTAGTTCTAAAGGACTTGTAAAACCACAGGTCTTTACAGGCTGGGTGTACGCATCAGATTCGCTTGTAGCTCCGCCTGGCGCGTTTGTGATAGATCAGCAATCACGCGTTAACGGATACGGCGAATTTACCTTTATTGAGTGTATGTTACCAACAAATACAACTGCAGATAGCCTTGCGTTAATTTCTGACTTGAGGTAATATTTATTTTATGGGAATTGAAAAGAAATGAGGTGCAAAAGTATTGCAAAACGAAAACAAGTGTGGTAAAATGAGGACAAAGGATGGATACCTGCTGTGTCCGATCTGTCAGCGACAAAAAGTGCTTCGACTGCTGCCGGATACGAGCGGTCAGAAAATCGCCGTTTGGTGCAAAACGTGCAAGCAGGAATCCATCGTGAATATCGATCCTAAGAGCCTGAGCCATAGCGCCTGAGCCGATCTACCTGATGAGGGTGTGACGGTTCAGGCGCTTTTTGTTTGTCCGGAGGTGATAGCCCGTGGCCAAAAGGAACCTGCGCCTTTGCGCACATGCCGGATGTCGTGTACTGACACGAGACGGCTACTGTCCTAAGCATAAGCCAAAGGACAGCTTGCGGCGAAGCGAAGATGCTGCCGCCTGGCATCGCTGGTATAGCTTACCAATCTTTCGAGAGCGACTGCGACCGGCGCAGCTTCTTCGTGAGCCCTTCTGCCGAGATTGTGCTCGGCGAAATATCCGCACAAGAGCCACTGACGTGGATCACATCGTGCCGCACCGTGGCAATTGGGCATTGTTCATTAACCCGAGTAATCTCCAGTCGCTGTGCCATTCGTGCCACAGCCGAAAGACAGCGGCAGAAATGCGGCAGAATGTAGACGAAAATCGAGGCTGATTTGACAGTCAACCTTCGTCCGTACCGGAGCGCATCCGCAGACATGTATGCGCGTAGCGCATTGTGTGCCGGTGCAGTCCTCCGGACGGATGGTCCCCCCACCCTGAAAAAGTTTTTGGGTGGCTTTCCAAATACCGCGGCCTGCCTCGTTTGGAAGAGAAATTCCCCCATCGGGATTTTCGGGGACGGGGATTTTCGGGGACGGGGATTTTCGGGGACGGGGATTTTCGGGAACGGGAGGATCGGGAACGGGAGGATCGGGAACGGGAGGATCGGGAACGGGAGGATCGGGAACGGGAGGATCAGCGTTGGAGACTGAGATTGGAAGCAGAATGTGGGCTGTAAGTTGGAGCCCGAGAGCAAGCTGCAAGTCGGGCTTTGTGGTTGCGGTTGAGAACAATGTGTTTGGGTTGCGGTGACCAAGTTGGACATCGATGAAAATTTTAACCTTAGGAGGTGATGAGATGGCGGCGGCGGTGAAGGCTGTGGAGAATCAGACGAAGCATTCGACCAAAGAGGAGCTTCGGGTAAGACAGGAGGCAGAGCGTTCTGTGATGCCGGAGAGAATCGGCGGCGCTGATCTCAAAGCGCCCAGGGGTGTCAAGGGTGCGGCAGCGACCTATTGGAAGCAGATCATCAGCAGGTGCGAGGATGTGATCTTGATCGATGATCTCGATCGGGAAATGCTTGCCGTCTACTGTCAGATGCTGGTCAGGCGTGACAAGCTCAACAAGCTCTGCGAGAAGCTGCTGAAAGAGGCTCTTAAAAACGATGCAGACGGAGAGACGACCGAAGCAACGGACAAGCTTGACGGACTTATCAAGCAGGTTGCGGCGTTGGAGCGCAATTTGATGACCTATGCTGACAAGCTCGGCTTTACGCCTCAAAGCCGTGTCAGGTTGGCACAGAAGCGAGCTTCGGCGGCCGCCGAGGATGACCCAGCGAGCACGTTCTTTGGGTGCTGAGACGGAGGCATGAGATGAATTTGCCGAATGGGAAGCATCATCCGGCGGCGGTGTATGCAAAGCAAGTGGTATATGGACGTTTGAAGGATCAGTGCTGCCCTTATGAAATCAAGGCATGCGAACGGCATTTGAGGGATTTGGAGCGGCAAGGCACAGAAGAATTTCCATACGTCTTCGACTGCACGAGAGCCGATCGCATCTATCAGGCGTTTGCCCTGGCGCGCCACTGCCGAGGCCCGATGCAAGGACAGCCGATCGGACTCGAGCCCTGGCAGCAGTTTGACCTTGGCTGTTTATACGGCTGGGTACATAAGGACACCGGATTCAGACGTTTTAACCGTAGTTTGAACGAGCGACAAAGAGGGACGGCGAAGTCAACGGAGAACTCCGTCAAGGGTTTATATCACATGACAGCTGACTGCTATTATCGCCCGTATCATCCGGAAGAGGCGGTGTTTGAACTCTCACCCGAGGTCGAGTGTGTTGCCTTCGACAGAGATCAAGCACGGCGTGTTCTGGACGATGCGAAAATGATCGCTGAAATTTCGCCGGAGTATGCAAAACGGTTGAAGATCCCGAAAAGTAATCCGATTGTCAACTTAAGACGCGGCGGTCATATGCGAGCTCTGTCGAAGATCGTGCAGACGAAGAACGGCCTTGCGCCGAGCTATTACTGCATTGACGAATATCAAGAGCATAAAACATCCGCTTTTTATGATCTCGGTTTCAACTCCTTCGGTAAACGTAATCAGCCGCTTTTGGACTGCATTATGACAGCAGGAGACGATGCAGACAACTCTCCGGCACACCGCGAGGTATTGTATGCAAAGAGAATCCTTGACGGTGAGCTGGTGGACGAGGAATATTTCGTCATGATCCGTGAGGTCCCCGACGGTATCGATCCGCACGACAAGAGTAAGTGGTGCTGGGCAAATCCGATGTTCCGTTATGACAGCGACTACGCCAAGACGATCTACAAGCAGGTTTTGACGGAATATAACGCTGCCTACGGCTCGGGTGATGCCGAAAAGATTCGAAAATTTTTATCGAGGCGATTGTGCAGGTGGCAGACCTCCAGTGAGGCAAGCTATCTGACCGAGCCGCAGCGTGAGCAAGCAGAGCGGTTGCAGGTCGATCGTGAGGAATTTGCAAAGCTTGTGCATGGCTTGCCGTCATGGCCGGGCTTTGACCTCGCCAAGCGAATAGACCTGACCGGTACTGCCATGGTCACGCCTCTGCCCGATGGCAGGATCGCCGTTTGCGCACACGGCTTTATGCCTGAGGAGGGTGTAGCTCGCCATGAGCACACCGATCGTGTGCCGTATAAGGATTGGGCAAAGGATGGATATGTGACCGTCACACCGGGAGCGGTGACGGACAACTCCTTCGCCTATGACTGGATCTGCTATCAGGAGCAGAGCCGTGAGCTGGAGCTGATCAATCTCGGCTATGACGGACACAACGCGGTCGATTTGGCTTTGGCAATCAATGCCGACCGCAGGAACGAGGATTTCTGCGTGGAAATTCGTCAGACCTGCGCAGGTCAGACCTTTGCCGTCAAGACATTCAGGGAAATGCTGATGCAGGGACGGCTGGTGTTTGAAAAATCGCCGCTTTTGATGTGGTGCCTGAAAAATGCGGTGGTTTTTGAAAATTATTACGGTGATATCCGACTGTCGAAAAAACACAAGGACGACTCGCAGAGAATTGACCCTCTGGCGGCGGTGATGGATGCGCTGTCACTGGCGCTGCTGAGAGATGAAAAAGCAGATCTGAGCAGGGCAGCAGGCGAGGAGGATTATGAAATGTAGACGGTGTCCAAGTTGGACAGCGCAACAGGGGAAGGTTGCGCGCGCTGAGCGAAACGGCGCCCTTAGCGAGTGCATCGGAACTGCGTACAACGCTTCGGTTTGCTCCACTGCGTGGGGGGACGTTTGCTTTTCGCCGCCAGTGGCGGATGCAGCGAGCAATAAGGATGCCCTCCGCTTCAGGGTATGCGTAGCGCAACCGAGCGAAGCGAGGCTCTTGGCGCGAAGCTGTGGCAGCGGTCAAAATTTGGTGAGCGAAGCGAGCAACAAATTTTGGGCACCGCAACAGGAGGTACTTTCTTGTCTTGCCAAGAAAGTACCCAAAGAAGGCGCGCAGGGGAGGCGCTGACGAGTGCGCCTATCGTTTCCCCGGTGGTTTCGCAAGTTGCTCCCCGGCGCACAGCCGCCCTCCCCCTGCACCCCTCCCGGCACGCTTCGCGTGGTCGAAAGCGTTGACCGGTCGGTTTTTGACCTGTAATGAGGAGTGCATGTGTTGACGGAGTGCCTGCACGGGCGCGTCAGGGATGCACCCCAAGAGTACTTCTTCGTGCTTCGCACTCAGGGCGCCGCACGCTACGGGTGCGGTGGTCGGAGGTGCCTGCACGGGCGGACAGGGTCGTTAAGCCCCTACGGTGATGGTGCGCAGGTGGACGAGGTGCCTGCACACACCTCATCCGCCCCTTCGGGGCACCTTCTCCTCAAGGAGAAGGCTTTGGGGCGTATGTGAATTGGAAATAAGGAGTGATGGGATGATCTTTGACAAGATATTCAGAAAATCTGCGAAGGAAAAACAGGCGCAGGTCGTGCCGCAGCCGACGATCTTAACCTTGGATTCTCCTGCCGGTTGGCTGACGGGCAGCGATGAAAGCACGGTCGGCACCACTGCCGCTATGAAGATCTCTGCCGTTTACGGCGCTGTGCAGTATTTATGCGATTTTGTCGCATCACTGCCGGTATATGTCTACGAGCGGACAACGAGAAAGCACGTCGATGCACACCGGCTGACATACCTGCTGCGCATCAGACCGAACGAGGCACAGACACCGAGCGACCTAAAGCGCTACCTGACACGGTGCTTAGTGCTGCGTGGCAATGCCTATTCCTTCCTGCTGCGTGATATGTCAAGCGGTCACGTTGTGCAGCGCATTCCCTTGCATCCCGATCAGATGCAGGTATTTACATACGGTGGGGAGCTGCGCTATCTCTACACCGATCCTGACAGCGGTTTACAGTACCGTTTGAACAGTACGGATGTGACACATTACAAGCTTGACAGCCCCGACGGCATCGTCGGCGAAAGCGTGCTGAAATATGCCGCTCGAACGATCCGTCGTGCTGAGGCAGCAGACAAGTATGAAAGCGCGATCTATCAAAACAATTCCAAGCCCGGCGGCGTTTTGGAGACCGACACCGATCTGAGCGGTCCGTCCAAGGTAGTAGATCCCGGTGACGAGACGAAATTTCTTTCAAAAAAGGAAAACGTCAGGCGTGCATGGGAGCAGGCTCATCGCGGTGCAAATGCCCTGCGTGTGGCAGTGCTGGACAATGGGCTGAAGTACAGAGAAATTAAGCTTGATGCTTATGACGCCTCGTTTGTGTCCTCGAAAGAGGTCAGCATTGCGGACATTGCAAGATTTTTTATGGTGCCTCTACATGCTCTGATGGCAGGCAAGCAAAGCTACAGCTCAAATGAGCAAAATTCGCTGGAATTTGTCCAAGGTCGCGGCTTGGCAATGCTCAAGATGATCGAGGAGGAGGACAGCTACAAGCTTCTGCTTGACTCGGAGCTGCAAAAAGGTCTTTGGATCAAGCACAACTTAGACGGTCGCCTGCGTGGCGACACCGCATCTCGTGCCAACTTTTACCGCACGATGCGTGACATCGGTGCTTACTCCGTCAACGACATCATGCAGCTTGAGGACCGTGAGGACGTGCCCGGCGGTGATGTGCGCTTGGGTAGCCTGAATTATGTGCCGTTGGAGAGATTTGAGGATCTTTCCGTGGCAAGAAATACCGACAAGAGGGTGGAACAGTAAATGTATGTTGCGAAAAAAATGACCGTTGTGAAGGCAACGGACCCTGCCAAGGATCTTGCACAGATCAATGTGCTTGCAAGGCGTGAACTGACCGAAGCGGAGGTATACACCTTTGCAGTCCGGTTGTGTGACGATCAGCCGGATCGGGACTATGAGCGCTTCACGGCATCGGCGCTGCAGGAGCTTGCGAAGCTTTTTGTCGGCAAGCCCGGACTGTTTGACCACTTTTGGTCGGCGCACGAGCAGACAGCGAGGATCTACGCCTGCAGCGTGGAAAAGGACGGCAATGCGCTGTGTCTGATGGCTAAGGCGTATCTGCTCCGCACGCCTGAAAATGAAAGCGTGATCGCTGCCATTGACGGCGGCATCTTGAAGGAGGTGTCGATCGGCTGTGCGGTAAAACAGGTAACGTGCAGCATCTGCGGCGAGCCGTACGGTTCGTGCGATCACCGCAAGGGCAGAGAGTATAACGGCGAAATCTGTTATGCGGCGCTGTCGGAGGCGTGCGATGCGTATGAATTTTCGTTTGTGGCGGTGCCTGCGCAGCCAATGGCAGGGGTTGTGAAGGGTGCGCAAACACCTCATCCGTCGGCTGCGCCGACACCTTCCCCTCAAGGGGAAGGCTTGGGTAAGGGCGCTCCTGAGGAAGTGCCTGCACGGGCGGCAGGGTCGTTAAGCCCCTACGGTGATGGTGCGCAGGTGGACGAGGCGCCTGCAAAGGCTGCATCAGGAAAAATGTCAATTGAAGCGGTGGATCGGGCGAAGGCTCGGCTGCAGCTTGAAAAAATTAGATTTGGAGGAATTTAATCATGCACAGAAAGCTTTTGGAACTCAAAAACAAAAGAGACCTGCTGATCAAGGACGCAGAAAGCGCCATTGAGGCAGGCAACGGCGATGCCTATGACAAGGCAATGAAGGATGTCAATGATCTCAACGGCGAGATCGAGCGCATCAACAAGCTGCTCGACGAGAAGGACCGCTTCGCGGGTGCGTCTTCCAAGGCTCCGCAGATGACTGCTTTGGAAGATGACGGGGAAGCCGAGGATCACAGCAGAGCCAAGCAGCTTAAGGATCTGATCGGCAGCAAGAGCTACAAGACACAGTTCTTCAAGGCTCTGAGCGAAGGCATCAGCCCCAAGCGTTTTAACGCACAGTATCCCGATCTTTACAAGGCAATGACCCTCTCCGGCGGCGATCCTGTCGGCTCGGACGGCGGTTTCCTGGTGCCGCCTGACTTTGAGACCCGTGTCATCGAGCTTGCCAAGGAAATGGTCGATCTGTCCGCCTATGTCCACGTAGAAAGCGTGACCTCTCCCATCGGCTGGCGCAATGTCGAGACCTCGGCAGCGAGAACACGCATGAATGCTGTCGGCGAAGGCTCTAAGATCCCCTTGGGCGATACGCCGAAGTTCAAGCGCATTGACTTTAGCTGTAAAACTTATGCAGACAGAATCGCAGTTTCCGGCGAGCTGATGGAAAATGCAGACGGTTTGATGGAATATCTCGCCGCCTGGTTTGCCAAGAAGTACGTTGCGACCAAGAATGCCCTGATCCTTGAAAAGCTCTCTGCGCTCGAGTTCAAAGCCATCGAGGGCGCTGACGATGCCGAGAAGGTCAAGGCGATCAAGGCGGTATTTAACAAGAGCTTGCGCACTGCCGTCAGCAAGAAGGCAATCGTTTTGACCAATCAGAACGGTTATGACGAGCTCGACAATCTCAACGATCTCAACGGTCGTCCGTACCTCAAGCCCGACATCTCCGGTGATTTCGACCGCATCAAGGGTCGTCAGGTCGTTTATGGCGACAATGACATCATCGAGGATATTTCCGAGGGTGATGTGACCTATGCGCCGATGTATATCGGTGATCTTGCCTCTTTTGTCTCTCTGTTTGTGCGTAACGGTATGCGCATGGACGTGACAAATGTCGGAGGCGAGGCATGGGAAAACGGCGGCTACGAGATCCGTGTCATGTGCTCGATGGACTGCCAGCAGGTTGACGAGACCGCTGTGGTCAAGCGTGGCATGACTTATGCCGCATGATGGATCCTGAAATCCTGCTGAGACTGAAGGCGCATTGCAGAGTTGATTTTGATGACGATGATCTTCTGCTGGGGCTGCTGTATCAGGCTGCGGTTAGGTACTTAGAGCGTGCCGGAATTGCCGAAGCGGTCGAAGATGAAGAATATCTGCTCGCTGCCTTTTCCCTCGTACTCGAATGGTACGAGGCAGGCTCAACTGTCAATGTGACCATTGGCACAAGGCAGCTGATCAACCAGCTCAAGCTGGATGCCATCGGGGACGGCAGTCTGTGAGTAAAAATGCGCTGAAACGGTATGCATGCGAGCGAACAGTGGCATTTGGCAGGTGTATCGAAAATGCGTACGGTGCTTCGGTTTGCTCCACTGCGTGGTGCGGTACTTTCTTGTCTTGCCAAGAAAGTACCCAAAGAAGGCGCGCAGGGGAGGCGCTGACGAGTGCGCCTATCGTTTCTTAGCTATTTCATAAGCTGATTCTCGGCGCACAGCCGCCCTCCCCTGCACCTCTCCCGGCACGCTTCGCGTGATCGAAAGTGATGACAAGTCGGTTATTAATCCGTAAAGAGGACCCAATTATGAGAAGAAACCATATTGTTGAGCTGCAGAAGCTGGAGGGCAAGGAATGGAAGCCTGTCGGAAAGCTGCATGCAGGTGTGAACAAAGCCACCGGCAAGGAGTTTGTTGATGCAGGAGCTGTGCAATCTCAATTGCAGATGGTCTTTGATGTGCGTTACTGCGAGCTGATCAAGGACATACGGCTTAACACGCAATATTACCGCATCAAGTACGACGGCGGTATTTTCAAAATCGTCGATTATGACGATTACATGGAGCGCCACAGAAACGTGCGCCTGCTGGGGGTGAGCTATCGTGGCTGATCCGTTGCATCATCAAATTAGTGTTGCTCTCGGACAATACAGTCGGTCGGTTGCAGTACAGGTGGATCAAGCGGCGGCTCGGTCGATGGCAAGGTTTAAGAAACGCTCCATCGCTGATATGCCGGTTGGCAGGCGTTTGACGAAGCGAAAATCGGATATTGACAGGGAACATCTCTTTCAGAGCATTCGATCCAAAAAGACGGTTGACACGAATGCCGCTTCGGTTTTCATTTGGTATGTAGATAAGCCAAATTACCGGCTGACGCATTTGATCGAAAATCCACGCAAAGCGAGAAACGGCAGGATCATTCCGGGAAGATATATTCTGAGGAAAATTTTAGATGAGGAAGCGCCTCGCTATGAGGCAGAAATCAAGGAGATTGTTCGAGATGGTGGATAAAATTCTGACGGCGGCGCAGATCGAGCATGCGGAAACTGTATTTATCGAGCAGCCCGAGGGCGTTTTTGCTGTTTACGGCGACAGGATCACCGCTGACGGCTCGGATGAGCGGCTGCATTTTCTGCAGCATGATGTGGTCGTTGAGCTCTACGAGCCTGCACAATGGGTAGGGCGTGAGGAGCGTGAGCGTTTGATCTCCGCTCTGAATCAGGCATACAAGGACGGGCGCATCGAGGCTTGGGAGTGCGAGGTGCGCATTTGGCTGCAGGATGTGCAGCTGTTTATGACGACATTCAATTTTTCATACTATACGAGGAGGTAAATTATGAGGACAAAGGAAACCGCTTCCCTCGGCTCAGGGTACTGTTATCTGGTTGAGGTTGCAGCTGATACAAGCGTGCTTGCTGCCGATCTTGTCGCTTTGGCAACAGATGCCAACAAAATCGGCGAAACAAGCAAGGGGGCAACCCTCACCTACAGCGGCGATACGCACGAGGAGAGCGACGATCACGGTCTCGTGACGAGAGTCATCACGACGAAGGAGACGGTTGAGCTGGATCTCGGCGTGTTCACATGGGGTTTGGATACCCTGAAAAACCTTGCATCGACGGCTCGCATCGAGAAGGAGGGCGATTATGACGTCCTCAAGATCGGCGGTCTCGGCAAGGACAACGGCAAGCGCTATGTCGTAATCTTTAAGCAGGTCGATGCAGAGTTGGGCGATCTGTATGTTGCTATGATCGCAACGAATACCGCAGGCTTGGCGCTGGCGTTTGCACGTGACAACGTCACAAAGCTGCAGCCGAAGTTCCGTGCACTGCCTTGCGACAAGGAAGGCACGCTGGTCAAGATGTTCGAGGCATTGCCGACGGCTGCATAAGCAAAGCTCGAAGGGGTTTATATCGCTTTGGTGCCTGCACACACCTCATCCGCCCCTTCGGGGCACCTTCTCCTCAAGGAGAAGGCTTTGGGTGCGCAGGTGAAAATGCGCCGAAGGCATATCGTAAGCAGTAGCGTGGTGGTCGGCGGCATACGCACGGCGCATGATTCGGGCTGCCGGTCTTTGGCTGGCAGCCCTTTGTTATTTTTGGTGTCCAAGTTGGACACCAATGAGATTGCCACGACCGCAAGCGGTCTCGCAATGACATAACTGAGAGATTTTACCGTATGAAATGAGGGTTTTTTATGGATCAGACTGCTTTGATTTGGACTTTGACGTTGATGCTGGCGCTGATGTGCACAGTATTGACGGTTGATTTTATTTTGAGATGGCGGGCGGACAGGTGCCGCCGTGACCCTGTGGGTGCAGTGGACGGGGTGAGTGCACGGGCGGACAGGGTCGTCCGCCCCTACGTTGATGGTGAGCAGGTGGACGGAGTGCCTGCACGGGCGGCAGGGGCGTTAAGCCCCTACGGTGATGGTGCAACGGTGGATTGCGATCTGCTGGGCAGGGAAAAGCCGTGCTTTTCCGTCAAACTGCCACCGGATGGGAAGGTCTTGCACCTTTTGACACCGACAAAGGCGGTATCAGACCGCTTTCAAGAGATCGGGAAGCTCCTGCAGCAGCAGGAGGAAGGGCGTCTTGCAAGTGACGGTGTGGAGGCGCTTTACAAATTTACATCGTTCCTCGTCAGCAACAACCGCGAGAATTTTTTGCTTAACGTTGCCGATCTGAAGGCTCGCTGCAGTGCTGAGGACATCGGTGGTCTCTTGCAAGCCTATCTCGGCTGGCTGACGGAGCTTGTACTATCAAAAAACTGATGCTGCCGGACGTCCCGGAGGAGGACGACGGCATCCGGCGGTATTATCACGTTTCTCTCGGCGCTGTGCCGATGGTTGCCAAATTTGCAAATATGTCCGTGCCGCAGATGCAGGAGCTTGATTTTATCGACTATTTAATTTTGCGGCGTGATGCGTTTATCTCGGCGCTGTCAAGATCAAAGGAAGGGCTTGAGGCGCTGGAGGCGGCGTGGATGAAGGAACAGACCAAGGCTGACCGCGCCGCGCTCAGGAGGGTGATCCATGGTCGAAAGCGTTGACCGGTCGGTTTTTAATCCGTAAAGAGGAGCCATGGGCGGTAGTGCCTGCACACACCTCATCCGCCCCGTCGAGGCACCTTCTCCTCAAGGAGAAGGCTTTGGTGCGTAACGGGAATAAGGAGAAGGCTTCGGTACGTATGGAATTGGAAACAAGGAGGGTGGGCTATGGCCAATAGCCACATTAAGGGTATCACCGTGGAGATCGGCGGTGACACCACTGAATTATCAAAAGCGCTCAAGGGTGTTGACGGTAATGCCAAAAAGACAACCGATGAGCTAAAATCGGTCAATGCCGCTTTGAAGGTCGATCCGACGAATATTGTTGCGCTGACACAAAAGCAGGAGCTTTTGGCGCAATCGATCAACAACACCAAGAAAAAAATCGATATTTTGAAGCAAGCCGAGCGTGATGCGCAGAAGCAGCTCGAAAAGGGTGAGATCGGGCAAGAGCAATACCGTGCGTTGCAGCGTGAGGTCGTCTTTGCCGAAGCCAAGCTTAAAAAGCTTGAAAAGCAGTTGGATGACACAAAGAAGGCGGCACAGGGTGAGGGCGAAGCGGTCGAAAAGTCCGGCAAGGATGCCATGACCGCCGCCAAGGATCACGATAAGCTCGGAAAGTCTTTAGATGATCTGAAAGAGGACTATGACAAGGCAAAAACTGCTGCCAAGGATGCTGCCAAGGAATTTGGGGCAACTCTTGCCGCAGGTGCTGCTGCTGTCGGTGCGACGGCTGCAGTGGCAATGAATTATGAAGATGCCCTCTCGTCCATTCAAATCCAGACCGGAGCAAACGCGCAGGCAATGCAGTCCTACGAGCTTGCGATGAAGGCGGTCTTTGACTCGGGACTTGGTGAGGACTTAAACGACGTTGCAAACACGATGGCGGTCATTGCGCAGCAGACACACGAGACAGACCCCGAGAAGCTGCAACAAATGGCAGAAAATGCGCTGATCCTCAAGGAGAATTTCGGCTTTGAGACCGCTGAGCAGATGCGAGCGGTCAACATGCTGACAAGCCAATTCGGCATCTCGGCGGACCAGGCGTACAGCTTGATCGTGCAGGGCGCGCAGAAGGGATTGAACAAAAACGGCGATCTGCTGGACGTGATCAACGAATATTCCGTGCATTACAAAAGCTTGGGCTATGATGCAGACGGCTTCTTCAATTCCCTTGCCAACGGCGTTGCAACAGGCGTTTTTAGTGTGGACAAGCTCGGCGATGCGACGAAGGAATTCGGCATCAAAACAAAGGACGAAGCGGCAAGCACGACCGAAGCCTATGAAATTCTCGGATTAAACGCTGACGAGATGCGCAAAAAATTTGCCGCCGGCGGCGAGGAAGCCAAGCAGGCAGCGAAAACCGTCAATGATGCGCTGTTTTCCATGTCCGACGAGGTCAAGCAGAACACAGCAGGTGTTGCCCTCTACGGCACAATGTGGGAGGACATGGGCAAGGATGCCATCGCTGCCATCGGAGATGTCAACGGCGAAATTTCCGCCACGGTCGATGCCATGGAGCAGGTCAGAGCGGTCAAAATGGAATCGACCTCGACTAAATGGGCAGCCTTGGGAAGAACGGTGCAGACGGAGCTCTTGATCCCGATGGGGGAGAAGCTGCTGCCTGCGGCGATGGAGTTTTTCGATTTTTGCATCGAAAATTCGGAGGATTTGATCCCGATCGCAAAAGCGCTTGGAGTGACCATTGCATCAATTTTTGTGACGAATAAGGTGTCTAAATTCACATCTTCGATTTCAACATTGACAAAAACGTTCTCTAAGTTGAAAAATGCAACCGGAGGTCTTAGTGGCGCATTTGGAACCACGACCGCCGCCGGAATTGCCTTTGCCGCTACGCTTGGCCCGCTTATTGCAAAAACGGAAGCTGCAAGTGAAGCGTACCGTGAAAGCGTTGCGGCTTTGAAGACGGTTGCCGAAGAATATCATGGCGCCGCAGAGGCTGCCGAAGATTCTGCACGCAGACAGCAAGATGCGTACAATAACGTATCATTTGATTATAAAAAGTATGACGATCTTGTAGATGAGTTTTATACGTTAATTGATGTCAATGGCAAGGTTAAAGCCGGGTATGAAGACCGTGCTAATTACATCTCCGGCACGTTATCTGAAGCAACCGGCGTCGAAATCGAAATTATTGATGGCGTTGTCCAAAAGTATGATGAACTTTCCAATGCAATCAATGATGCACTAACTAAACGGAAGACATATGATCTTCTCGGTAATATGGAATCAGACTACCTTGCTTCAAAAGAAACTTTAGCAGGCGACAAAAGCGTTTTAGGCTCGCAGATGGCCTACGAAAATGCGCGTACTATCTACAACGAGCTTACACGCATTGCGAACGATTCGTCAATGAACTATGACGAAAAAAATGAAGCAATGAAGCAGTATGATATGGACTATGTGAAGTGGATAGAAGGTGGCGGCAAACAGTCCATCTTGTTCGGAATGCAGGAAGCGCAACGAGCGTATGAGTATAATCTCGCTGTCGTTGATCGATATGATGATCTCTATGCAGCGTACCTCTCACAGGATGCTGCAAAAATGCGCACTGCCTCGGAGAAAATTGCGAACCCACAATACTCGGCCGATGACTTTTCCTACGCAACCTTGCGAGAGATTCAGATAACTGCGGCAGAAACATATGAAAATCTGCTTGAATACAGCAAACAAGAAGGCACCTCCGTGACACAGACACAGCTTGATGAAGCCGCTGAAGCTTTGGAGTATGCTACGAAGCAAGCCCTAATCGCCTACGAAGCAGAGAACAAACCCGATTATACTGAGCTTGAGTACATCAGTCCTAAAAACCCAGCGCCCAGACACATCAGAGATATGGAATTTGCGGCGCAGGAGGCAGAAGCTTTGTTGCAAAAAAACAAGTCATATTCTTCCGAAAGTCCGGAAAATCCGCATCTGTCGGGTCTGGCACTGAATAAGCCGAGCAGTATTTGGCAGCGTTTTTCCGAGGTCACTGCAGATGCGCCGTTGCCTGCCGATCTCGGCATTGCCAACGATGAGACCGTCAAACAAAGCAACTCCATCCTGGGGCAGATCCTCAAGAGGGTCGAGGAGCTCGATCTCAAGATCGTCCTCGATGACGGCACCATCATCAGCAGAGCCGATCACACGATCGGCACAAGAGCAAACGACGAAAAGAGAGGTAGCTTAAAATGATGGACAGACGTGGCTTGATCGTAGGCAATTTTGACACCGCCAAGTATGGCTTTACCATGAGCAAGCTTTCACTTTCGACCCCACAAGCCTTTGAGGACTGGGTCGAGGTCGAGGGCATGGATGGCTGCTTGGATTTTTCTGAGGCTGCTGCCGGTTATCCTCTGTATCAGATTCGCCGCCTGGAGGCTGTTTTTGAGCTCTCAGAGGGGAATTTGGCAAGCAGGGAAATGATCATCACAGAATTTATCCGCTCTGTCCACGGCAAAAAATGCACCATCATACACCCCAATCACGGCGGAAAGCTCCTGAAAGGCAGGGTGCAGCTATCCAAGGATTTTAGCAATTTGGCACATGCGCAGGTGACATTGACGGCGGTCTGTCAGCCGTGGTTTCTTGAGCCGCATCGAGATTTTTTGGAGCTCCCGATCCTCGACCGATCGCACAATCGCATCACCTACACAAATACGGAATTCTTGGCAGAGCTCAGCTCTTGCGAAGGGGGCACGATCGGTGACACGGAGTCTGTGACGGTCAGCCTTGTGACGACTGCCGCCAGCATCCACACTTATGCTGTGTTCAGGGTTACGTTAGAGGCAAACGAGACGTATTATTTGTCGGGTCGGATGCTCAACAAAGGATATTGGAGAGCCTCCAACGCTCCGCAAATGCCCGACGCCTTCTCTCCGATCGTTCAAACAGGGCAGGATGGCTATCTGTACATTTTTGTTGTACGATTGCAATCCTACGCCCCTGTCAACCTGCTCGACATCGTGTGTGTGCCCTCCTATGAGGCGCAAATTTTGAAAAACGGAAGCTTTCCGACTCCGCTTTTATGCTCCAAAAATACGCCCATCAGCGTGCTTGTCAGCGTCAACGGTGTCTCCAAAATGCACCATACTTCCTCGCCGGAGCTGTACGCTCGCTCCGGAGATATCCCTGTGCTTGCTTTCCGTCACGACACATCGGATGAAGAAAGCTACGAGACCATTTCGTTCGAAAGAAGGTGGCTGGAATGATCCGAATTTATCACGAGTTACCGGGTGGTTATTCGCATATCCTCGTCGATCTGATGCGTGAGGGCTGCGAGGGTTGGGACGTTGAGTTGGTCACACAGGACAACGATTCCGGTCAGCTCTCGCTTACCATCGGCGAGGACAACCCCGAATTTGACGGCATCTGCACGATGCGCTCGGAGATCGTTGTTATGAGAGACGATCAAGAGCTTTGGCGCGGACGCGCCACAAAACAGCAGCTGCAAAAGCATTGGCAGAAAAAGCTCGTTTGCAAGGGCGTTTTGGACTATCTCTACGACGGCGTTTTGATGCCTCAGGTGCTTGAGGGCTCTGCCGAAAGTGTGCTGCAAACGATGATCGACCAATTTAACGCTCGCAACATCGCCATAAACAAGCTTTTTTCGCCTGGCACCGTTTCCGGGATCGGTCAGATCGTCTACGAGATTAAAAAGCCGACAAAGGCATTTAAGGTCTTTTCCGATTTGATCAAGGAATTCGGCGGCAGCCTCTTTGCCCGTCGAGACGGTGACGGGAATGTGATTGACTGGCTCGGCGAGGACAGGCTGTGCCGCTCGGTCTGCTCTCAAAAGGCTGTCTACGGACAAAACGTCAGCAAGCTCGATATCTCGCTTGCAGGTGACGAGATCGCCACCGTTTTATACGGCTTCGGCAAAAACGATCTGACGTTTGCGGAGATTAACGGCGGCAACGCCTTTGTTTGCAATGAGGAGGCGATCGAGCAATTCGGCTGGATCGAGGACTGTGTCACTTTTTCCGATGTCACCGATGCGCAGACTCTCATGGAGCGAACGCAGGCTGAGCTTGACAAGCGCCTACAGCAGGTAAGATCGATCGAGGCTAAGATTTTGGATCTGTCATTTATTGATCCGACAGCAGAGCCCTTTACAGCCGGTCATTTTGCACATTTGCGTTCGAGCGTGCATGACATTGACGAGATCATGCCTGTCAAAAAAATTACATGTCCGCTTTTTGCGCCATCGAAAACACAAGTGATCCTCGGTGCCTCTTTGGCATCTGCCAGCACGATCTTAAGGAGGAATTTATGAAATTTTTATTGACCCTAAAGGGCCAGGAGCTGACCGCAGAAAAAGTTGTACTTGCTGAGCATGCCGAAAAATCGGTCTTTTGCTCCATTGATGCAAACGACGATTGGGACGGTCTTGCAATTACCCTCATTTTCCGCAACATCAACGCTTTGGACATGATTGCAAGAAAGGTTATTGTCACCGATCGCTCCGCCGCCGAAGTGCCTGCTTCGTGCCTCAGAGACGGCTATCTGTTTATCAATGCCATCGGTGTTGCCGATGGCGGCGTGCGGCTAACGACGGCAGATATGCAGGTCGGACTGAAAGTCGATCCGATGTCTGCCTTGGATGCGCCTGCCGCAAATCCCGTCACGCCGGATGAGTACGATCAGCTTCTGGCGCTGGTCGGCGATCTGTCGAGCATCGGTGTTGCCGACACAACCTCGATTGCTGTCATTTTGCAGCTTATGGCAGCGCAGATCGGAGATATGTCCAAGTTGGACACCGATAATTTGGCCGATGCTATCGAGGCTTTGCCGCAGTATCGTCCGTGTGCGCCGGAGGATTACGAGTGCTACATATCGCACATTGTCAAGGATGGTTTTTATGCCATTTACGGCGAAAAAAATGCTGACGGTACCGATCATGAGCACGCGAAATGGCTTGACAGACCTGCTGAGGGTGGTTTTGTGTTGGTTGTGCTCAAGTACACGGGTAACTACGTTATGCAAATCGCTTTTTCGCAAAGAGGCGACCGTAGGGTATATTCGAGAATTGTGAACATCAACGATTACAGCTTGTATCTTGATCAGGATTGGACGGATCCGCTGGACGCCTTGCCGCAATATCGGGGTGCAACCGCGCCCGAGGACTACAATTACCGCATTGCAAACATCGTCAAAGACGGCTCCTATGCGATCTATGGTGAGAGTGCCTATCCGGACGGAGATTGGCAAGACCGTCCGGCTGCAGGTGGTTTTGTTTTGGATGTGAGACGTTATACTGCAAATTATAATATGCAGCTTGCCATCTCTCAGCGTGCCGGCGGCGAAATCTACAATCGTATCGTGTCGAGGATCGCGGATGAAACCGGCAACTACCCGATTCACCGTGATTGGGTCGGCGGTTCGAACAGCAAGCAGCCGGTGATTTTGGCGGTCGGTGACTCGATCTGCCGTGGGTATCGCAACGGGGAAAAGGGCTTTGTTGGGGAACTTGGCATGCCGTATATCAATTTGGGTGTTTCGGGCGCAACGTTGTCCACAAAGCAGGATAAGTACACGACGATCCCCGAGCAGCTGATCAATGCCGACATGGACGCTGACATTATCATCGCAAACGGCGGCGTTAACGACTATTGGAAGGATGCGCCGATGGGCTCGATCCCGTCTGCGCAGGCAGTATCAGCGGCATATTTTACCGAGGATGTGCTTGCAACGGCGCTCGGCGGTTTGGAACGACTACTGTTTGAAATGCACGAAAAATATCCGCTTGCAAGAAAGTTTTTCCTCCTGTCGCACAAAACGGCAGGTGTGAAAACAGGAAGCGCATGGACGGATTGGACGACCACGGCAAACGGGGAAGGCTACACGCAGACAGAGCTGTTTGAGTCAATTAAGGCGGTTTGCAAGGTCTACAACGTTGAGGTCATTGACGTTTTTGGCGAAAGCGAGATCGACACAAATGACAGTAAGTACCTGGCAAGCCTCCAGTGGAACGATTTGGGCAATGTTACAAAGGACGAGTTTTATGCCCAAACTGCCACAGATTGGGTCGATGGAGATGGCGTGCATCCGTTGGCGTACGGTTATCGTCTTGGTTATTTGCCGGTGATCCACAGGGCATTATTTGGGACTGCGCCGATCGTCAGCGCAGATGATGGGCTTTGCACCCTTACAGATCGCCCGAATCCGTCCGGCGAAAATTGGAGACAGTTGGAGACGGCGGCAGCGCTTGACGAGCCGTACTTAGGCGAGTGGGGCTGGAAATGCTCTGTCGCTGACGGTACGGAAGAATTATATCGTTGGATTTATCGATGCTTGTATGAGGGCTTTGATGTGCCCACTCGGTCGATCCAACTTGGCACGGCTGATCCGATCGTTTTTCAGGTCGATGCAGGCGCTTTTTCCGGTGTCAACGAGAAGACGGGCGAAACCGTTACGATTGCCGACACTCGTAAGCTCTGTATTCCCTTGTGCCAATTTGGCGAGGATTCCGAGGATGCTTTTTTTCACGTGATCGTTCGTGTTTTGCAGGACAGTCCGATACTTTGCCGCTCGTTTTGGCATCCTGTGTATCAGACGGGAGATGACGGCATGATCATGTCTGTGACTGCAGTCGTACCGGACGCAGACCGTACAGCGGAAATGCGGGAAATTTGCGAGGAAGAGGTTAAGCGGATCACGGACAAGGTGTTTGCGCTTTACGGCATCTCTCCCGGAGATGCTTTGACCGACAATCAGCGTGCGCAGGTCGCCAAGCTGATCCACGATTGCATCATTTTGCACGTGGATGCGGAAGCCTCCACCTTAAACGGCTTTTGGCTTGAGGGCATGATGGCGATTTTTGATGCGCGTTATCGTGGCCTTTGCGGAAGTTTCACGCAGGCATTTAACTATGTTGCAAGGCTGTATGGCATGGAGGCACTGTATCTGACCGGTATGGCATACATCAAGGATTTTAACGCAGACGGTGACAGAGACGACACGGGCGAAAAGGGCTCGCATGCTTGGGTCGCTTTGCGTTTGTCCGGGTATGATGAATATCCCTACGGTACATATCCTGCTGACAGTGCGCTATGGACCTCCATCGATGTCTATTGGGATGAGCCATGGCACGAAAGCAATGCAATCGGCGAGGAGCCGGAGCGTGAAGATGTCCTTTGGAAATACTTTATGGACTTGAGCAACATCAATATGGTTGATGCGCCGGTGGACGGCGAGGTTTGCCGTGTCATTGGCACAGATACCGGCTACGGTGCGTATCCGTTTGACGGAATACCGACATTAGACAAGCCTTACACAGGTGATGATTTGTACATTTGGAATGAGGAGGACGGATTATGAGTGTGAATGTACCCATTATGAGCGACAAGACCGGAAAACAGCTGGTCGAGGCGCAGAAGGCGGCGAATGTCACGAGCAGAGAAATCAGGCAGCTTGCAAGCGAAAACAACACAGCAATGCAAGCGCTGATGCAGGAGCAGAACGATACTCTAAAAAGCATCAACACGAATCTCGGCGGTATCCCCGGGGTGTTTGTGATACAGGCAACGGTGCAGCGTGACGATGCCGGAGCTTACAGCGGTGTTACGCTTGTTTCTGCGGTTGCTGACATTGAGGCAGCGATTGCAGCCGGGAAAGCAATCATCTTGCAGGCTTACGATGCAGTGGGCTCAAAATCTTATTTTGCTTCGTTAACCTTGTTCGAAAAGCCTAATTCGAACGTTACGAAAATGCAATTTGATAGTTTGACCAAAAACAGCCCTTACGGCAGACCCGGCGTTTATACGTTAGCCATATCAAATGGTGCTGTGGCTATGTTTATGATTTCCCCACAAGCACATGACGCACTGTATGTGTCTTGCAATATCACGATCGGCGGCACGACTTATAAAACGGTCGCTGAGGCACTGGCGGCGCTTGCGGCAATGCATAACGGCTAAGGAGTGGTGAAGCGTAATGGAATGGTCTGTAATTGCCGCCTTGTTGGGTGGTTCCTTCGGGGCGGCGTTGGTTGCGCTTGTGCAGTTTTTGATCAATCGTAATGATCGCAAAAAGGACAAGACCGATGCCGTGATCGCAAAGGTCGAGCAAATGCAAAAAGAGTTCGAGGAAGAACGAGCAAACAATGCGCGCATTCGAATACTGCGTTTCTCGGACGAAGTGAGGCACGGGGTGCGCCACAGTAAAGAGAGCTTTGATCAAGTGAACTTGGACATCGATGCATATCGTAGATATTGTGATTGCCATCCTGAATATAAGAACAACCGAGCTGTGATGGCGATTGCCAATATCGAACGGGTGTATTCTCAATGCCTGCGAGAGCAGGACTTCTTGGAGTGAACTATATAGGAGGTAAACAATGAAAGAACGTTTGAAATCTATCCCACTGTGGTCGGCGGTACTGGCGCTGATCTATCTGATTTGTGTTAACTGGTTTGGGGTCAGTATCCCGGCTTGGGCGGACATCTCGGCACAGATCATCGCGATCTTGACGATCGTATTCGGTGTCGCAAACAATCCAACGGATCACAAGAGTTTTTGAGGAGGACTGATTTATGGACTACATGAAGAAGGCGAAGGAACTCGTCCTCGATTATGCGAGGAAGCATCTCGATCCGGCGGACAATGTTAGCATTGATATGGATGGCGTGTTTGTAGTATGGTTCGGCAAGACGCTTCATCATGCAAAGACACTGCTTTCGACAACGCTACCGGACGGTATGTATTACGAAGTTACTTTTAACGGTGTCAAGAACGAAATCTATCTTGATGCGTACAAGAAATTTGAGAACGTATGCGTTTCTACAGAAGTTGGGGAGGAATAACACATGAAGATTTGTCTTGATCCCGGACATGGTGAAGGCTACAATCCGTCACCCTGTGGCTTTGGGTATGCCGAAGGCACGAGAATGTACGAGCTGTCATTGATTCTTGCTGAAGAGCTTGAAAAGTACAAGGACAGCACCGGAGAAGCCGTCACCGTTGTCAACACAAGAAAGAATATCCGTATGTCGCCGTCACTGTATGACAGAGCGGCAACGGCAAAGGGATGCGATTTGCTCTTGAGCCTGCATTCGAATGCAGTCGGCAACGGCATCAGCAACGGAACGGATTATGTTGCTGTGTTCCATTCGATCTATGACAAGGACAAGGCATTTGCCGAGGCTATGGCGAAGGCAATTGCCGAAACCATGGGCACGAAGCAGCGACCGCAGGCATTGACCAAGATCAACGGAGCAGGAAATGCAGATTACTACGGAATCATTCGTCATGCACAGACATTCGGAGTGCGTTGCTTGCTTTTGGAGCAGAGCTTCCACACCAATTCTGCAACGACCAAATGGCTGATGAACGATGCCAATCTGCGCAGACTTGCGGCTGCTGAGGCTGCACAGGTTGCAAATGAATACAATCTTACAAAGGAGGATGAAGAAATGCGTTATTACTATCTCAAGGAAGTCCCGAAGGTGTATCGTGAAGAAACTCTCGACCGTCTGATTGATCTTGGCTTCATCAAAGGCAAGGGCGGCGTGGGCGAAGATCTGATTATCGATCTTGGCGAGGATGCTATCCGTTTGATGATCTATCACGATCGAATGGGTCTGTACCCTCAAAAGTAAACAGGCGGCACCGGCGATGATCTGGTGCTCGACTTGAGCGAGGATTCGGTCAGATTGCTTGTCATTCTTGACCGTGTAAGAAAATTTTGATTAAAACACAAAGCACCGAGATATTTACTATTTTTATAATTGCAATCGATTTTGCAATTGCATTTGTAAAACGCAGTAATATCAATCGTTTTATTGCGGTAGATAGACGGTTCAAATCTCTCTCACTCCGCCAAAGTCCTGATTTTATCCAAAAACGTGGTAAAATCAGGACTTTTTATTTTTGAATATTTCGAAAAAAGAGACCCGGTCTGAGCTGATCGAGCCTCTTTGCTATCATTCGTCATAATTCTTGTTCTTCTTTTCCGCCTTTTCTCTCTTGCGCTGCTCTGCACGTTCCTTTGCCTTCGCCTGAGCCTCGGCACGAGCCTTCTTAGCGTTTTCGGTAGCGGTGTCATTGGTGCCGACAGCCCATTTCTTGAACTCGACACGAACACGGTCCTTGCTTGTTTCGATAACGATGTTCTCGCCGTCGATGTCAACGATCTTGCCGACGATACCGCCGATGGTGGTGATCTTGTCGCCTTCCTTCAGAGAATTGCGAAGTTCTTCTTCTTCCTTCTTCTTCTTTTTCTCGGGGCGGATGATCATAAAGTAGAATACTGCGATCATCGCAACGATCATAATGATAAAAGTGGGATCCATTTGGTTTCCTCCTATAATTTGGTGTTAATATTATACAGTTATTTTGTTGTAAAAGCAAGTGTAAATAATATAATATTTTTAGAAGCATTATTTTATTAGAAAATTGTGTAAGACGTAGAAAATAATCCCCCTGCCTTGTGCGATGGCAGGGGATTGTTAGAGATCTGAGATGATGGGGATTTTTGGCTGAGGATCACTTTTTATTTGCAATAGATAATATTAATGTTAAGACGGCGTGCATCTATTGAAGCTTGCGCAATTCCTCCAGCAGACCGAGAGCGGCACGGCAACTGTAGCTTTGTACAAGTGTAAGCTTTTGCTCAATGGTTTGCTTTGTGTCGAAATACATGAGCTCGCCGTCTTGTTGTTTGTAGCGGCAGATGGCGTTTTTCAAAAAACCTTCATTTTTCGGTGCGCTCCCGCTGACTTTTCGCTTCCAGGGAACAATTTCGAGCATCCAACCATTCGGAAATTTTTTCTGTGTTTGTGACAAAAACTGCAACCAACTGTTACATGGCTCAGAGCATGTGACGATCGGAAGTGCTTTTGGCGCAAGCTCATGATACGCTTCGGGAAGGGCAATGATCTTCGGCAATATTTTGACCAGTCGTTGATGCTGCGGTGTTATTTTACGCTCAAAATCTAAAATGCAACCACGGATCAACTTGGATTTTAGCATTTCCACAGCGCTTTGTGTAAAATTGGGCAGATAGAGATCATCGATTACGGCAATCGAGTTTGGCAAAATTTTAGCTGGAAGCCGTACGGAACCGTTTGGGTAAAAACCAAAACCAAGCTGCGCAGTGCGATGTTTTACAATTTCTTCATTTTTTACCGCCAAATAAATCGGTATTTGCAATAGACAAACCTCCTTTTTGGTGTTATAATAAAACTACCATAAAATATTATTTTGCCGAGGAAATTATGCTCTCACTTTTACCCAAATATGTTTTTTCAAAGCTGACGGACATTGAACCGAAGTTTTTTAAGTCGCTGAAGATTGATTTGGTGTTTCTGGATTTCGACAATACTATGCTGCCTTACACTTCGAACGAGCCGACAAAGGAGCTTCTTTCATGGTTGGATTCCATGAAAACAGCGGGCTTGACGCTGTGCATTGTTTCCAACAGCCACAAACAACGTGTGCCGGACTTTGCGGAAAAGTATGGCGTATTCTGCGTCACAGGCGCGAAAAAGCCGAGGACAAAAGGCATCTGCGAGGCGATGAAACGTTTTGAGCGAACGAAGGCACAAACGGTGTTGATCGGTGATCAGATTTATACGGATGTTTTGGGTGCCAATCTTGCCGGCATTACTTCAGTGATCGTCAAGTCGATACATAATCATAATTTTTGGCTGAAGCTGCGCCATGTGTTTGAGGTGCCGTTTTTGGCTATGGCAAAAAACAGGAGGGTCAAACGTTGAAGAATTTAGAAAAGTATCGTTCCGTGTTGAATGAAGATGTGGACGGTCTGTTCCTGACCTCGAGATACAGCCGTATGTATGCGGCGGAATTTGATATCTCTGAGGGCTATGCGATCGTTGGAAAGAACGGCGCACGGTATTTTACGGACAGCCGTTATATCGAATCGGCGCAGAAGGGGATTCATGGCTTCGAGGTCGTTGAGTTCGGCATGAACAGACCCTTGATTCAGGCAATCAATGAGACGATCAAGGAATTTGGTATTACAAAGCTTGGCTTTGAAGAAGAATATCTGACCGTTGCGGAGCTCAATACGTTCCAAGAAAAAATTGAGGCTTCTTTTATTCCTGTTCAGAAGAAAATCAACGCTTTCAGAGCATCGAAAGAGCCGTGGGAGCTTGAGCGGATGATCAAGGCGCAGGAGATCACGGACAAAGCTTTTTCCGAGGTGTGTACTCGAATTCAGGAGGGCATGAGCGAAAAAGAGCTTGCGGCTGAGCTGATCTACTGCTTGTATAAAAACGGTGCGGAAGGACTGTCCTTTGATCCAATCGTGGTTTCAGGACCGAATACCTCCATGCCGCACGGCGTCCCGGGTGAGCGCAAGCTGCAAAAGGGAGATTTTATTACCATGGACTTTGGTGTGATCTATCAGGGCTATTGCTCGGATATGACCAGAACTGTTGCGCTTGGCTACGCAACGGATGAAATGAAGAAGGTCTATGATACGGTTCTCAAGGCGCAGCAAGCAGGCATCGCCTTGAGTAAGGCGGGCGTGACGGGACAAGCCGTTGATCAGGCTGCCCGTGATGTCATTGCTGAGGCAGGCTATGGCGAATATTTTGGTCATGGCTACGGTCACAGCTTGGGTCTTGAGATCCACGAAAGCCCCAACTGCAACCCCAGAAATGACCAGCCAATGCCCGAAAATGCAGTTGCTTCTGCTGAGCCCGGCATTTATTTGCCGGACAAATTCGGCGTGAGAATAGAGGATGTTGTCATTTTTGAGGCTGACGGCTGCCGAAATATTACCCACAGCCCGAAAGAATTATTGATTATCTGAGGAATTTCGTTGTAAACACTTGCTTTTTGCTTCAATATAGGTTAAAATAGAATAGCACTAAGTATACTATGCCCATTTTGGGAAATAATAGGAGGACAAATCAATGATTTCTGTTAGTGATTTCAGAAACGGCGTGACATTCGATATGGATGGCAAGGTTATGCAGATTGTGGAGTTCCAGCATGTTAAGCCCGGTAAGGGTGCTGCGTTCGTCCGTGTCAAGATGCGTAACGTCATCACCGGCGGTGTCACCGAAACAACCTTTAACCCCAACGATAAGTATCCCACCGCTTACATTGAGCGCAAGAAGATGGAATACTCCTACCAGGACGGCAACCTGTATTATTTCATGGATGCTGAGACCTATGACATGGTTCCTGTTGACCAGGAGATCCTCGACACGAGCTTCCGCTTTGTCAAGGAGAATGATACCTGCACGATCCTGTCTTACAAGGGAAACGTTTTCAGCGTAGAAGCACCGAACTTTGTTGATCTTGAGGTCACCAAGACCGAGCCCGGTCTTGCCGGCAACACTGCCACCAACACCCTCAAGCCTGCAACGCTTGAGACCGGTGCTGAGGTCAAGGTTCCTCTGTTCATTAACGAAGGCGACCGTATTTCCATCGACACGCGTACCGGCGAGTATCTTGGCAGAGCTAAGTCTTAATCGCACGGTCAAGAAAGGAGCACGAAATGACTTTGTCTGAAAAATCCGCATACCTGAAGGGCTTGATGGATGGACTGAATCTGAACAAGGAGACGGCTGAGGGCAAGATGATTGCCGGCATCGTCGATCTGCTTCATGATATGACTAACACCATCAGCGATTTGGAGGAAAATGCAATTGCAGTTTCCGATGAACTCGACGAGATCGAAGAGGATCTGGATGCCATCGAAGAATTTTTGATGGAAGACGACGAGGACGATGACGACGACTACGAGGAAGATGAGGATGATTACGACTTCGTAGATGACGATGACGAGGATTTTGAGTATGACGAGGAAGTCATTTACGATGTAACCTGTCCGACCTGCGGCGAGGAGCTGCATTTGGACGAGGATACGATCCTCAAGGAATCCATCCATTGCCCGAAGTGCAATGAGCTTTTAGAGTTCGACTTCGATGAGGAGTACGATGACTAATTTTTAATAAAAAATGGAGATAGGTTTTTTCCTGTCTCCGTTTTTTTATGATCGCATGAGGTCGATTTGACCTCATGCGATTTTGTTATTATACTAATTCTTATACCAGTTCTCGTTAAAAAGGTTTCATACCTTTTTATAGCGCCGAAGGCGCGTCGAGAACTGTATGAGACGGCGCAGCGTGCTTTTGCACGATGCGAGTGTGCGTAGCACACGGAATTATCGATTAAAACTTTTAATCGATAATTAGTATTAATAAAACGATTGAATCGTTTTATTGCCCGCTCTGTGAGCGGACGGCGTCGTAGACGCCAAGAATGTTGTACAATACTTTTCTTGCCGCCACAGGCGGTGCAGGATATTCATCCTGCAATAAAATGATTTCCAAATCATTTTATCAAGAAACAGTATTATTGTGCGATGGATTTCATATAAGCTGCGACAGCGTCACCGTAGGTGAGCATGGCGTTGACCATGTTCAGTTCATCTTCTGCAACGTTGGTTTTTGCGCGAACTTGTGCAACATAGCTTTCTACACTCCACGAAATAGTCTTTGAGATTACGGTTTCGCCTTCGTAGAAGGTGGCGTTAATCACGTCACGCATTTCCTTTGCACCGACGTTTTCATAAATCGCAGAGAACATGATATTGTCCTTTTTGGTTGCTGAAATTTCCGCAAGGACGTTGCCTTTGCTATCTGTGATAACGCACCTGATGGCATTCGGGTTGGTTGCGGTGGTGTAGACGCAGGACAGATTGAGCTGCACTCTGGAAGTGACAGTGATGTTTGTATTCACGCTTGCGCCCTCACCTGCGGAAGCTGCATAGTTGACAGCTTCGGGAATTTCCTGTGTAGCATAGGACAACTGTTCTTCGGTCAAATCGGCGGTTACGAGGTTATCGGTGTTGTAGCTAAGTCTAAGCTGTGCGGCTGCGCCGTACTTGAGCATATCTACGCACATCGTTCTCAGTTCTGCGCTCGATGCTTCCGCATCAATTTTGTCGATCAAGTAGCTCTTGATGGACTTAACAACCGTGCTGCCATAGTAGATGGTTCCATCCTCGCCAACTGCATAAAGCGTTGTGGAGAAGTTATCACCCATTTCTTTGGCGTTGATGCCCTTGTAGGTGACCTGGTACATCAACGCTTCGCCTGTTGTCGGGTCAAGCTTTTCGGTCATCACTTCACGCCCCTCACCGTTGCCGTAGATTGTGGTGATTGCCTCGCCGTTTGCGACATTTTTTGTGATCTCAAGATAGAAATCTGCATATCGATTGACAGCGTTTGCCATGATGGTATAGCTGACGGACATCTCTGCGCCTGCACTGATATTCATCGTAAATGTTAGATTTTTATCCAATTCTTCCGTAGCCGTCACTTCTTCACTCGCTCCGCAAATGCAAGTACCATCGGTGTAGCTGTGAGCCTCTGTTATGCAGTAGCTGCAAATGGAGCAGGTTGCACGATGCGTATCACCATCACTGACGTAGCTATAGTTATGCTCTGCGCAAATGCTGAGCGCATCGATCATTTCAGAATCGACCAAGAAACGGACAGATCTCGTTGTGGGGGTCGCTTCTTCGGAACTTGTGGTAACTACAGCTGCCTCGGTTGCTGTTGTTGCGGGAATATCATATGCGTACTTGATATCTGTGATGGACAGAATGCCGCCGGCACCGTTGTTATAGATGGTGACATAAACGAAATTCTTTCCATTTTCGGTCTCCCACTTGGAAGGAAGAATGTTCAAGGGATAATACTGCGAGGTACTGCTTGATACTGTGATCGTATCGCCTGTCGGGTTTGGTGTCGGAGTGGATGTGCTAACTGCCATGACCATGGCGGCAGGAGCGCCGTTTGCACTCTTTGCGCCGATATCAATGCTGGCAGGGATCGTGCCGGTCACTTCAAGCTTAAATGCGACCGCCTTATCAGCGGAGAGATAGACTTCATTGTTCGGACCGACCTCAGTGTAGTTGAGAAGCGGAGATTTATTGTTGTCTGACTTCGCGTCGAGGTAGACAACACCTTCCATGCTTGTGCTGTCTGCGTTGAAGTTTCCGGCGGTGATGAGCATGTTACGAACTTCTTTATGCTGTGCATTGGCTTCGCCGTCGCCTTGGTAAACCTCATAGGCAGTGGCTGCATCCGTAGTTGTGGCGGTGATGTCGATCGGGTCATAGATGCGAATTGCATCGAAACAGAATTCACCGCCACGGTCGAGTAAACCATTAAAGTTGTCACCGTTTGTAGGATCGTTGTCATCATCATAGTCATAGGCAGCTGCAACGAAAATTTTTGCAGTATAAGTTCCGTGCTTCAGATCCTGTATCGACAAAACAGGAATTTGATACAGCTCAAGACCGGTTTCGCTCCTGTTCAGAACCTGGGCGGTTTTTACATGTGTGCCGTTTTCGTCATAGATCGAAACACGGATTAAGCCTTGGTTTGCACCGGTGCGGCTGATGATATCGAAGCCCGTGCCGGTAAAGGTGAAGGAAATTGCGGTTTGCTTTTGACCTGGTTCATAGATCGGCGTCTTGTCGGAGGCGTATTTCGGGATACCTGCGCCTTCGATGAAGAGGCTGCTGCCGTTGGAGAGCATGCTGTCGTTTTCAAAGGAGGTGTCATAGCCGTAAACAGTCTTGCCAAAGCTCGGCAACGTCTCTTCCGGACCGACGTAGAGATAATCGATCTGATATGTGGCGGTTTTGTTCTCAGCAGACACGATCCAGTTAAAGCACGGCGTGAAAGCGTTGATGACGTCCATATCCTCATATTTCATGCCGTCTTTGTTATAGATCATATCGCTGAGCTTGAAGGTCAGCGTTACCCAACCCCGGTCGATGATCTCATCTTTGACCTTGAAGTCGTAGTAAACAAAGTTCTGCTCATTGGAAGATGCCGGATCGGAAGAGTAGAACAGCACAATACGACCTGTTCCCTTGATGCGCAGATCAGACGAGGTTGCATCATCGATTCGGAAACGGATCTGGTAATAGTCATCCGTATTAGGAACATAATTCAGCGGCTTGCTGGTTCGGGCAGTACCGACATTAAGCACACCGTAACCGCCAAAGCCTTCAGGTGCGGTAAAAGACAAAATGCCGTTGGAAACGGACAGATTTGTAAAGGCGTAAGGTGTCCAGTTCTTCGATAAATCGAGGTTCGTACCACCGTAGGTATGGTTTGCATAGCGTTCCTGATCGGCTTTCGTGTTGGTAAAATCAACGAAGAAGTAATCATCCGTTACCGGTGCATCCGCTCTTGTTCCAACATAGATATAGTCAATTGTGACCGTACCGCGATTGGCATCGCTTTGTGGGAGTGTGCTGTAAATATCCCAGAAGCGGAAGCCGAAGGAGCGAATGGAATCGGCATTCTTGAGATGATCGCACAGCTCAAAGGTCAGGGTAACATATTCTCCGTCCACATAGCTGTAGGTTTGCACCATATCGTATTCGGTGTCTCGCCTGATGTTTGTTCCTTCGTTATAGTCACAGATAACGACAACACGAGGATTCGTTACATTCGGCGCAAGGCTGCAGCCTGTCACCTTGAAGCGCACCTTAACGATTTCTGCCTGAGAGGGATCGTAGTTCAAAGGGAGTGTGGTATTTGGGTAGTATCGATCCGGATTTTCGCGGTAAGCGTAAGCCGTTGAGACCCAGGGACCCCAATTGTAGTTATCACCATAAGGCTTGCCTCCGGTAGCAGTGCCATCTGTGCCGCCGCCGTCGGCTACGTTGACCACTAAGGTGCCGGTAAGCTCGTTGACCTTGAAGTCGCCGTAGAGATTTTCCTGGCTGCTGGTTGCCTTGGTTGCCCAGTAGCTCTGCCACCAGTTGACATACTGCGCTCTGTCAAAGTTGCGGTAGCCATAAGCACTTGTCATGTAACGATCACGGTCGTCGGGGTTGTCTGTGAAGTCAAAGAAGAGGTTGGGAGAAGCTTCTTCCTGCTTGCCGCAGACACAGACACCATTTTCGTAGCGGTGAGGAGAATCTATACCCTGACGGCAAATGTCACAGATCAGGTTGTGTCTGCCATCGTCAGAAATTGCGTAGTTGCCCGAACTGTAATCATGCTGACACTCGTTCTCGGTTGAGATCATCAAGAGCGCAGTGATGACCGAACGCTCACCTGCATCATCAGAGGGACTGTTGCGAATGGTGAGGTCTTCGCTTTCGTCATAACGGCTTGCGAAGGTGGAAGAACCGCCGCCGTCCATATTTGCTGCACTGACGCAGCCCAGAGAGATCATCAGCTCTGCAAGATCGTTAAGAGTAACGCCTAAGGTGGAGTAGTCCGCCTGCCTTCCGTCAACGACAACGCAGACCACGCTGCCGTCTGCCTTGATGCCGATTGCAGTTCTTGGATGCGTCGGGAAAATCAGATTATCTTCCTCGTCAGCCTCGGTATAGGTTGCCGCAAAGTTTACGCCATCCTTAACCAGCCACTGTCGAAGACCCAAAGCTTCTTCCACGTTGGAGAAATCGTCTGTGTAATCCAAAATGGCGTAGGAGCCGTCCTTCATAACTGCGAACATAGGCTCGTCCTTAATGGTGGACAGGAACGGCTGGATCAGATTGCCTTCCATGACCAGTGGACCTCTCGTTGCGCCGTTCTTGGGGAAGCCGCCGTTCATTGCAAAGAGAACCGTGTTGCCTGTAGCATTTTCATAGTTAGCGGCGTGTTTGGTCGTACGCATGGTTGCCCATGTCAGATTTCCGTTGAGAGCCTCACGGGACGCTTCTGTACTGCTCGCACTGTAGTAGCCGGCATAGGAAACTTTCATTGTGGCTTGCGCATCAGCGTTGATGGTTGTTGCATAAACTGCCAAGGGATTTCCGTCATGGGTAAGGGAGAGCGACGTTTCAGTGACACCCTCCATGATGGTTTGATCGCTCTTTTTGTTGAGGGTCATGTCGGAGGGAGGTGTGTAGGTGCTTGATGCACGGGTTGCGGTTTTTGCGGTGGAGGATGTTTCAGCCTCAGAAACCGTTGACGTGGTTGCTTCGCCTGTTGCCAAGCTCTGAGAAGAGGCAAAGCCGGTAAAGGATTCGGAATCCTGCATCTCGCCCTGCGTAGTTCCATCGCTAATCGTTTGCCAGAGCTGATTGTTTTCAGCTAATGCTTTTGCAAAGTCCTCGTTGCTGCCGACATAAATATAGTCAATCGTAACTATACCGTTCGAAGTGCCGTCGATGTTATTAAATCGCATACCGACTGTATTTAGAAATTCTGTTCCCGAAAAAGCGTTGGAGAAATTGAAAGTGAGCGTTTGATATTCATCTTCCTTATAGGTATATTCTTTTGAAAGCGAAGTGCAATATTGCTTACCACCCGTACTGTTTGTGTTGTGCAGAAGTAAAGTTACTTTAGATACGGTGTCAGATACTACTGTGCATCCGCTAACTTTGAAACGAACCTTTAATACAGTATCGGCACTTACTGGGTAGCTTAAAGGCGCATAGGCTGCACCGGAAGACCATGGATACGAGCCGCTTTTGTTTGTCGTGGAGAAATATGGACCATAGTCGGAAGTCCTATCGGTGACGGTAATGGAGACGTTTCCCTCTGCGTGATTCATGGTGTAGGCATTAGAACCGGCAGTTGCACCGGTCGCCCAATTAGCGAGATCAAAATTGAAGCAGCCGTAGGCAGGGTGAGCATAGCGAGCCTGATCGAGATCGGAATTATCAAAGCCGAAGTATAGATAATCTGCCTCCGGCCCGACGTAGATATAGTCGATCTCGTAGGCGCCTTCTTTCTCGAACTTATGAACCAAGTCGATACGGATCCCCCAAAGCGTTTTCCCGATCAAGCTGTCGGGAACTGCCATCGTGATGTTCTGATAATTGCCGTCCGGTGTGAAGGAAGTAACCGAAGTTGAAACGCCGCCGACATAACCGGTGTTGCCTTCGATGCCGAAAAATGCCTGGATGTTGCTGCCTGTACCGGAATCGACCTTGATTCGAACTTTGACCACATCGTCTTTCTTCAAAACATAATTGTACTCGTCAGTGGTATACGACATGTTGATGTGGGGATCGCTGCCGGTGATAGTGCCGCTTAAGACTCCGTTCGCGGTATCCTTGGTCAAGGTGACATTGTTCTTCGCTGTCCATGAAGAAGTGTCAGTGGAATCAAAATTAAGGAGAACACTTTGCTGCGGCAGATGTTCCTCCGGACCGACATAGATATAATCGACCGTAATTTTGCCGTCATTTGTGCTCTTCAAATCCCAAAAGCGGAAGCCGAAGGTTGTGACAAGATCAGCATTCTTAAAATTGTCGGAGACAGGCAGGGTTAATACCTGATACACGCCTTCTTTGTAGGTGTATTCCTTGACCATCGTGTAGTCTCGTCCTTCAAAAAGCACACCGGGGTAAGTGCCATCCTTCATATAGTCATAAACAGCCACGATACGAGGACCGGCAGAGCGTGTGGATGAGCAGCCTTCAACCTTGAAGCGAATCTGAATATAATCTGCGTTATTCGGAATATAATTCAGCGGATTGTTCGTACCGTCTTGTTTGGGATAGCTCCCGTACTGATCGGTCGTGGCAAGCCAGGGACCGTAGTTGGCGGTGTCGTTATGAGGCTTGTCGGTTGCCACCGCAATGCTGAGCGTTCCGCTTTCGTTATCAAGAACAAAATCGGTTGCAGGTGCAGCGGTCGTGCGTGTGGAACGGGTTGCCCAATAGGCATTTTCTTCGGTATCAAAGTTTTGATAACCGTAGACTTTGCCGCTGTATCTTTGCTGATCTTCGATGGTGTTGTTAAAATCGAAGAAAAGATATGTATCATTGCCTGTTGTATCAAAAGCGGTATCGGAGAAATCGGTTTCATAGTATACCGCATTTGCAGGAAGGAGCTCCAACTCGACCAAAACATAGGGGTAAGAGTAGACATTGCCGTCAAGATCGGAGGTTTCACATCCGCTAATGGCATATGCGAGATAGACGGTTTCGATCGCATCTAAGAAATCGGTAAGCTGGAAGACCAAGCCGTCAGCGGTTCTCTTAAAAATGCCATGCTCCGTTGCTACAGTGTCGCCGTTGTTACGGCAATACATGTTCGCCGGTGTGTTTTTCAAAAAACCGTTGTTTTCGCCCGTGAGCATCACGCCTGCAAAGCCGGTGACCTTGACAAACGCATCGGTGGTGATGCAGTAGGAGATATCGTCAACGGGAACGGCAACGGGTTTGCCGTAATCAAGCACCATCTGCTGCGCTTCAACCTTGGGCAGGTCGGAAATGACACGCAGAATACGACTTGCAGAGCCGGAGACCGTAAAGACTTCGCCGCCTTGGCTGCCTTCGTTGTTGGCGGCACGCTGATAGTTACAGCTGGAAATAACCGTGTTGGTATACGGTGTATCATTTTTTATCGTATAGCGCTTGAAGCCGTAAACGCTGATTTGGCAACCGTGGGGAATGCCGAGCGTGAGAAGATCCATCAGCTCCTGCTCAGTTGCGATCTTCACCATATAGCTACCTGCTGCAAGGGCGGTATTTGCGTTGATGTGCGTGCCCAGCAGGGTCTTCATATCACTGACGGACTTGCTGATTGGTGTGGAAGTATCGATCACATTGGTTTCGCCAACCTCTACGCTGTGGTAGAGCACAACGATATCAGAAATATTTGTTACTGCACCGTTGGTCTGCGTAGCTTTATATAAGGTCAGAGAGCTGCCTGAAATGTTGGTGCCGAGGGTGGGGGAGGTGAAGGAAAGGTTATAGATCGGGACTTCTCTGGTATTGAGCAGATTAAAACTGTAAGCAGTCAGGTCGTCGACTGCCAAGGGAGCATTGTCGATGAGCTTTGCGCCCAAACCATAATTCTGAGAAGCGACACTCTCGCCCTTCAGTGTCTGCGCATATTGATCCATTGTGGTGACGGTATCGGTGTCAACGATCTTGATGTTCGTTGAGAATTTCAGGTTCGATGCGGTGGTATGGCGTTCGGCATAGAACATATCGAAGTCATAGACCTCACCGTCGATCAAGGTGTGTGTTGCATCCAGGTCGTTGAGTTCAATTCTTTCGCCGAGTGCCTGATGAGCGCCGCCGATATCAAGCGCCATCTTGCCGTCGATGAAGAAGTAAACGTCATCGTCACCGACAAAGTCAAAATACAGGTTCTGATCCTCGTAGTACACGAAGCTGCCCTTAGCATGCATCGTGAAGTGGAAGTTGGTATTTTCGGTGTCAAAGCTGGCAGCTTCATAGCGCTCCTTGCCACGGTCGGTATCGCCGCCCAAGGCTTCCAGCATTTCGTCGGTTTCGAAGCCAAGGTGATCTATGGGCTCGAAATAAGGGGAGTCGAGCTCCTTTGGAGTGGAGATTCTGGGGTTGGAGTTGTAAATATAGTAGCCGTCGTAGACCACTTCGTTTGCAACGTCAAGGATGTAATCGCCGTTTTCGTCTGCATACAAACGGAGCCTGTCACGGTCGGCGACTTTGACATTGTAGGGCAGATTGTCGCTCGTGTCCATAATGTCTGCCGGGTCAACCGGACGCCACAGATAGGTCAGGAGATAATATGCCAAATCGTAGTAATCATCCACATCTGCCCAAGCAAAGTCGCCACCGTTTTCGCCGGTGGAGGTCTTGGCGATGGTTTCGTCATAGGAGCCCTTCGGCATTTGCGCATCGCCGGCTACGCTCGGCATCAGCTTGTGAAGCGCATCGTTCCAGCCGGGGGCGTCGCTTAAAAGATCGGTGACGGGACTTTGATAAAACGCATTGACAATGTAATCGACAACTGCTTCGGTATAGGCGATCTTACGCTCGGAGGTCAAGGTCTGCTCGGTCAGACCCAAACGACCATGCGAGCTGCCGGAGCCGGGTGCGCTTGCGCTGCCCATGTTGTAATAGCCGTTCATATACTCGAAGAAGAGCGTGTCTGCACGGAAGTCATAGATCTCTACGGGGATATCGATATATTCGGTGATGGTATCCGCACGGGTGAGCGTGGCGGTGTAGGCTTCCAACTCGGCAGCTTTATCATCCATGTCCTTCTTGATCTGCGTGTAATTTGCCGCATCGGTCGTGTTCAGGGTGACATTATACTGCTGATAAAGCTTGATGCTCTCTGTCAGGCAGGTGATGAAGCTTGCATAAACGTCGGCGGGGTAGCGCTCATCGGCATTTCCCGTGGCGTAACGGCTGAGCTTTGTGATCGTTTTGTAAAGCTCGATCGATTGCTCAGAGACTTTGAACAGCGTGAAGAGATTATCCGCTGTGCTGACCTTGTCCCTGTTTAGGGTATAGCGGAAGCCGTTGATCTCCGATAAATAGGTGAGGTAGTGGTATTCCTTTTCGCCATCACCGTCAAGATCGTATGGATGGACCGCCATAGTGATCCTATTATCTTCAAAAGTGATCGTCATGTCCAAGGAGTCGCCATATCCGAGATTACAATAGGATTCATCGTCGGATAGCCCATTCAAGGCGGGGTCTAATCCATGCAAAGGGTGCATATGTAGCCACGTCGCATAGGCACCTACTTCGAGCTTGATCGCAGTGTTGGGATGTACGCCGAAGATTTCCTCTCCAACGACAGTAGCATCTACTACACCAAAACATTCTAACGGGTCAGAATAATATCGCCCGGTCAAGTCAAGAGCCTTTGCACTCTTGCCGTCGGCAGAAATGTTGGCAATGTAGTAGTATTCGCCGTCATAGACCTTCGCCTTATCAATGTCATATTCGCGCCAAGATATGGGAACGATTCTGCCACGAGGCGTGGGCAGTGCAGAGGCAGCATCGGCATAGCTCGCCTGCATGATATCCTTGTACGACAGCAGCCACTGCGTCTGAGCTTCAAGTTCGCTTCGGATGGCTACGATCTGCTCGTAGGTTTGGCTGCCCGTTGCGACATTATATTGGTTATACAGATTGATGCTTGCTTCCATACATTCCATGAAAGCTGTATGGATGCCTTCTGCATAACGTCCGTTGTTAGCAGAGGCATAGCTCTTCATGCTTTGGATCGCATTGTAAAGCTCAGTGGTGCTCCAACGCTGTGCGATCTTATAGAAATAGGTCACGTGCGATGCCGGGTAGTAGCCGCCGACATTTTTGATCCAATGGAAGGCATCGGTCGAGTCGTACATCAAGTCATAGCGTGAGCGTACGGAGTTTACCGTGAGAAAACGATAGAATACAGGATTGCTGGTGCCACTGATGCCAAGACCATAAGACATTGCTGTAGTTGCAGATAGATTGAGGCAAGGCTCATTATTGAGTGCTTCAGAGATTATGTATTTACCGTCACGGTTGCGCAGGTAAAGCTCAGATCCGTTCATGACGACGTCGATCGCATAGCTCAAATCTGCACCAACGAGGGAAGAACCGCTTTTTGTAACTGTGACGCCGGAAAGATTGCCGGATGCGGAACCGGAAAGTGGCTTCATGACGTTCAAAGTACCGTCTGAAGCCTGATTGACCAGGAAATAGGTACCATTTAAGGCGCCTTTGTTACTGTTCGTCACTTCAAGGTAGGTGTTGCTCTGCGCAATGGGAGCTTTCAAGCCCGAAATTGTGCTTGTCAAATCCGTTGATGCGCGAGCGCTACCTGCCCTGCTTGTGCGCAGAGCGGCAAATGAGCTTGCAGGCAGTATGCCAAGCAGCGTGCACAAAATCAGCAGGAGTGACAAAGTGCGTTTGCAAAAAAGTTTGATCATGACGATTACCTCCGTTTATATTGTTTTAAGAACCGTATTAAAAATTATAACATAAAAATTTAACTTTTTCAAGCAAAATATCGTCATCCACCCTCAAAAAAAAAAAAAAAAAAAACTTTTTCAAAAAAAATAAAAAAAAAAAAAAAAAACAAACTTTTTCGAAGAAAATGAAACAAAAATCGAAAAAGCCTTGCAATCAAAACAAGAATGTTGTATAATAAAATTGAATTTACTTTTCGCCAAGATGGTTATATATCAAAAAGTATAGTTTTTACGGAGTGGAGAAGAATGAAGAGAGAGTATGTAAAGCCTTATTTGGGACTGGAGTCTTTTCAACTCGATGCGGCGGTTGCTACGGCTTGCAGTACGCTTGGCTTTTACCCGATCCGACATCGAGAGGAGAACTGCACCTTCGATGACGGTCAGTTTTACAACTTTTTCAATTGCCTGATCGACTTGACCGATGATACAAAGGATCAGAACGACGCTATCTGCTATCATGGTCCTTTGGCTTCCGGCGGCATCGTTTTTACATGGTCCTGATTTTCCGACCTGCATTCTCGTGCAGGTCGAATTTTTTTATTATTTTAATTTTTAGGCTTTATTTCCGCTGATGTTTCGTGTATAATAATAAGATGTGATAGAATGTATTATAGACAGAAAGGAAATGCTTTTATGGATGAACAAAATGAATTGAATGAACAGAACACAGAGGGGACTCCGAAGAAGGAGAAGCACTCGTTTTTATATGATGTTTACTCTCTTTTGCATGATTTGGTCTATATTCTTGCGGGCATTACTTTGGTTTTTGTGTTTTGCGTGCGCTTGGTTGGCGTCAGCGGAGACTCCATGCTTCCGACACTGCATGACGGAGACTACCTTGCGCTGCAATCCAATGTGATCATGGGTGATCTTGAATATGGCGATATCATCGTCGCACGAGAGCTGACGTTCCGAGAGGGTGAGCCGATCGTCAAGCGTGTGATTGCCACGGAAGGGCAATTTGTCGAGATCTGCGCTGATGATGCTGGCGTGATTCGTGTCTATGTCGATGGCGTATGCCTTGATGAGCCTTATATCAATCACGGCTTTATGGACAATAGCTACTTCAGCGCAGATGGAGATAATGACGATGATAGATTTACAACAACTGTTAGCGAGGGCTGTATTTTCGTCATGGGCGACAACCGAAACAACAGCGCCGACAGCAGAGATCCGATGATCGGTGAGATCAAGCTCGATCAGGTCATGGGCAAGGTGATATTTGTGGTTTGGCCGGGGCAGGACTTTGACGGCGAGAGAGATTATTCCAGACTTGGAGCTGTTTCATAATGGATGATAGAATGAATATTCAGTGGTATCCCGGGCATATGACCAAGACCCGTCGAAAGATGGAGGAGGATCTGAAGCTCGTTGATGCCGTTTGTGAGATCGTGGATGCTCGTATTCCGATGTCGAGCCGCAATCCCGATATTGCCGCTATTTGCGGAAATAAGCCGAGAATGGTCATCTTGAATCGAGTCGATTTGGCGGATCCCGAAGCGACTGACCGTTGGTCTGAGCATTTGAAAACGCAGGGCTTTGCGGTGCTGAAAACGGATTGCAAGAGCCGAAAGGGAATTGATCGTTTTATTCCCACCGTTCGTCAATTGCTTGCCGAGAAGCTAAAGCGTTATGCTGAGCGTGGTTTTGTCAACAAGCCGCTGAAGCTGATGGTCGTCGGTATTCCGAATGTCGGAAAATCCACCTTCATCAATCAGATCGCAGGTCGTAAGGGCGCAAAGGCGGAAAACCGCCCCGGTGTCACTCGTGGTAAGCAGTGGGTCACCGTTGACCGTGGACTTTTGCTTTTAGACACCCCGGGCATTCTTTGGCCGAAATTCGACGATGAAGAGGTCGGCAGACGCTTGGCGTATACCGGTGCGGTCAAGGACGATGTGATCGATGTGGAGACGTTGGCATGTCATCTGATGCAGATGCTCCACAGGCGTTATCCGGAAGCGCTCAAGCAGCGATACAAGATCGATATGCCCGAAGGTACGATGGGCTACGATTTGCTGCAAGAGGGCGCTAAAAAACGTGGATTCCTTCTTGCAAGAGGCGAGCTGGACACGGAGCGCATGGCAAGGATCTTGCTTGAGGAATATCGCAATTGCAAGATTGGACGATTTACGCTGGAGACACCGGAGGAAATGTGTAATTATGAGTGAATTGTGGAAATATGAGCATATCTATGCCGAACAGGGCTGTAAGCTCGTCTGCGGCGTAGATGAGGCGGGCAGAGGACCTTTGGCAGGTCCTGTCTGCGCTGCTGCGGTCATTTTGCCGATGGATCTTGAGATCGAAGGCTTAAATGATTCAAAAAAACTGACCGAAAAACGCCGTGAGGCGCTCTATGATATCATTGTTGACAAGGCGCTTGCCTATGGCATTGCGTTTGCAAGTGAAGAAGAAATTGACGAGATCAATATTCTGCAAGCAACATTTTTGGCGATGCGCCGTGCGGTCGAACAGCTTCAGCTGAAGCCCGACATGGTGCTTGTTGACGGCAACCGTGAGCCTGAATTGGAACTTCCTGTGAAAACGATCGTCAAAGGGGATAGCTTGAGTGCGAATATTGCTGCCGCCTCGATCCTGGCAAAGGTCACCCGTGACCGCTTGATGGTGCAGCTTGATGAAACGTATCCGCAATACGGTTTTGCCGTACATAAGGGCTATGGTACTAAGGCACATTATACCGCCTTGCGTGAGCACGGTATGTGTCCCTGCCATCGCAAGACATTTTTGAAGAAATTTTATGCGAACATCTGATAGAGGTCGTTGGGGTGAGGAGCTTGCGGCAAAATTCTTACGCAAAAAACGCTACAAGCTCGTCGAGATGAACTACCGATGCCGCATGGGCGAAATTGATCTGATCGTCGAGAATCGAAAATACTTGGTTTTTGTCGAGGTAAAGCTGCGAAAGAACGCAAATTTTGCCGAGGCATTGGAATTTGTCGATTCAAGAAAGCAGGAACGCCTGAAAACAACGGCAATGCTCTATCTTACCCAGCATGAGACCGAGAAGCTGTGCCGATTCGATGTGATTGAAATTTACGCACCCGATGGCGAAAAGAAGCCTCAGATCCGACATTTGGAGGATGCGTTTGAATGAGAGTGTTTGATGGGCATTGTGATACCGCCTTTGAGCTGTGGCGTCGGAATGAAGCATTGGCAAATAATACTTGCCATATCGATTTGGGGAAGATTACACAATTTGAAGCCTATGCACAGGTCTTTGCCTTCTGCTCTATGGCAGGCACATCACTTGCTACGAGGCAGCTTTTGAAAGAGCCTTTGGAAGTTTTGAGGCAGAATGTGCAAAAATTTGATCAGCATATTGCCTTTGCGGAAACGGCTATACAAATTTCTTCACTTCATGAGAAAAAGAAAGCTGCGGCGCTCCTTTCCTTGGAGGGTGCTGAGCTGATCGATTGCAGTATCGAACGATTGCCTGCGTTGCGTGCAGACGGATTTCGAATATGCACATTGACTTGGAATGCGGATAATATGCTTGCAGGCTGCCATTTGGGAAATGAAGGCTTGAGCGCCAAGGGTGCGGATTTTGTGCGCATGGCGCAGAAATTGGGGATCTATATCGATGTCAGCCATTTGGGCGAGCGTGCGTTTTGGAATTTGGCTGAAATCACGCAAAAACCCATTCTTGCAAGCCACAGCAATTGCAGGAGTTTATGTAACCACAGTCGAAATTTGACAGATGACCAGCTCAGTCTGATCGCCCAAACAGGTGGTACGGTGGGGCTGAATCTGTATGTACCTTTTTTGGGAGAAAATGCCGATTTTTCAACTCTGCGCAGGCATTTGGAGCATATGCTTCGCTTGTGCGGAGAAGATCATGTTGCGCTTGGCGGCGACTTAGACGGCTGTGACGTGCTTCCGAAGGGCTTTATTCACGTGGGAAATTATGTTGATTTTTACGACTATCTAAGCAGCTGTGGCTACGGTGCTGCGCTGCTTGATAAGATTTTTTATCAAAATTTATTAGAATTGTTTTGAAAGGAGTGGGGCTGTGGCACTATATGCAATCGGTGATCTGCACCTCTCTTTCGGGACAAATAAACCGATGGATGTTTTTGGCGGAGCTTGGAACGGCTACGTTGAAAAACTGAACGAGGGCTTAAAAATTATCAAGCCTGAGGATACGACTGTCTTGCTCGGTGATTTGACTTGGGGCATGGATATGAAGCAGGCGAGGGAGGATTTCGCTTTTATCAACAACATCCCTGGCAGAAAGCTCATCATTAAGGGGAACCACGACTATTGGTGGACAACTGCGACAAAGTTTTACAAATTTTGTGAGGAAAACGGTTTTTCAAATATGTTTATCCTCAACAATAACGCTTATGAGTATGAAGAGCTTGCGCTGTGCGGCACCCGAGGCTGGTTTTTTGAAGAAGATGCCGCAGAAGGCAGCCATAATGACAAAATTTTTAAGCGTGAGTTGATCCGCTTGGAAACGTCTTTGAAAGCAGCAGGGGATAGAATTAAGCTTTGTTTCTTGCACTATCCGCCACGTTATCGGGGCTATGAGTGTCCGGAAATTTTAGAGCTTTTGAAAAAATACGGAGTTCGTCAATGCTGCTATGGTCATTTGCATGGCGAGAGTCATAAACTTGCCATTGAAGGGCTGCATGATGGTGTAGAATTTCGCCTTTGTGCGGCGGATTTTATAAATTTTACGCCAATTCGCATAAGATGAAGAAATAAAGCTTGTAATTACGAAGAAAATCTGTTAAAATATATCGGCTATAATTATGGATAAACCATAGGAGGATTTATAAATGAACGTAAAGAACGTAGAGAAAGAAGCTGTCCGTGCTTCCATTACCGTCCAGATCACCAAGGCTGAGATGGAGCCTGCAATCAACAAGGTTTACATGAAGGTTCGTAAGGATATCACTCTGCCCGGCTTCCGCAAGGGCAAGGCTCCCCGTGCCATCATCGAGGCTGCTTATGGCAAGCACGTTTTTTATGAAGATGCGATCGAAGAGATGTATGCTCAGATCTATACAGAGTGTATCCTTTCTCAAAAGGATCTCAAGCCTGTCGGACGCCCCATGGTCACGAAGATGGAAATCATCGACGGTGACGGCGTTGAGCTGGTTATCGTTACCGACCTGTATCCCGAGGTCACGCTCGGTGAGTACAAGGGGTTGGAGGTCGAGAAGGCAGAAGTCAGCGTTACCGAAGCTGAGGTTGAAGCTGAGATCGATCGCATGGCAAACAATGTTGCACGCATCAGCAGCGTCGAACGTGCTGCGCTCAACGGCGATACCGCAGTGATCGACTTTGAAGGCTTTAAGGACGGCATCGCATTTGACGGCGGCAAGGGCGAGAAGTATGATCTCAAGCTCGGCAGTGGCAGCTTTATCCCCGGCTTTGAAGAGCAGGTCGTCGGCATGAGCGCAGGCGAGGAGAAGGATATCAATGTGACCTTCCCCGAAGAGTATCATGCTGCTGATTTGGCAGGCGCACCTGTTGTTTTCAAGGTCAAGGTGCATGAGGTCAAGGAGACCATCGTTCCTGAGAAGGACGACGAGTTTGCAAAGGACGTTTCTGAGTTTGATACCATTGCTGAGCTGCGTGCAGACATCGAGAAGAAGATGCTGGAAAACAAGCAGAACGGTGTTGACCGTGCATTCCAGAATGCTGCGCTTGACAAGGCAGTTGCAAATATGACCGTTGAGATCCCCGAGAGTATGGTCGAAGAGGAACTGGAGCGTCAGATGGAGCGTATGGACTATGAGCTGCGCTCTCAGGGTGCTTCTTTGGAGGCTTATGCGCAGATGCTCGGCGGCGATATGGAGAATATTAAGAACAGCCTCCGCCCCGGTGCACTTAGTGCTGTTAAGACCAATGTGATGCTTGATGCTGTTGTCACTGCTGAGAACATTGAGGTCTCCGATGAGGAGTGCGAGGAAGAGTATGCCAAGATCGCTGAGAGCTATAAGCTCGATGTTGAGAAGGTCAAGGAGATTATGGGCATCAATGATTTGCGTGGCGACTTGCAGGTTCGCAAGGCTGCAAAGCTGATTGCTGATGAGGCTGTTGCTATCGCACCGAAGAAGGAAGAGGAATAATTTTCCCTTTTGACGGTTACAATGTTTCGAGAAAGGAGCATGGATATGAGTTTTGTACCTTATGTCGTTGAACAAACCAGTCGCGGTGAGCGGTCTTATGATATCTTTTCACGTCTGCTCAATGACCGCATTATCATTCTGTCGGAGGAGGTCAATGACACCACCGCCAGCCTGATCGTCGCACAGATGCTGTATCTCGAGGCGCAGGATCCTGAGAAGGATATTCAGTTCTATATTAACAGCCCCGGTGGCAGTGTTACCGCTGGTATGGCGATCTATGATACGATGCAGTACATCAAGTGCGATGTCTCCACGATCTGCATCGGTATGGCAGCTTCCATGGGCGCATTTTTGCTCTCTGCCGGTGCGAAGGGCAAGCGTATTGCGCTTCCGAACGCAGAGATCATGATCCACCAGCCCTCCGGCGGAGCAAAGGGTCAGGTCACTGACATTCAGATTCACGCAGAGCGCATCATTGCCATTAAGCGCAAGCTGAATGAAATTTTGGCTGCCAATACCGGAAAGCCTGTCGAACAGGTCGCACTGGATACCGAGCGTGACCATTTCCTGACGGCGGAGGAAGCCAAGGAATACGGCATCATTGACAAGGTCATCTATCAGAGATAATTAGAGGAGAGATCAGATTTGGCTGAAAAATTGATCCGCTGTTCCTTCTGCGGCAAAACGCAGGGGCAGGTCCAGCGAATTGTGTCCGGTCCGAATGCCTATATTTGCAACGAGTGTGTGCGGCTGTGCAGCTCGCTGATTGAAGAAAATATGCATGAAATGGAAGCTTCTGACATGGAAGCTCCTGAGAAGCTTCCGACCCCCAAAGAGATTAAAGAATATATGGATGGCTATATCATCGGTCAGGATGAGGCGAAAATTGCCCTTTCTGTTGCGGTGTATAACCATTATAAGCGCATTTATTATGACGGCATTTCCGATGTCGAGCTGCAAAAGAGCAACATTCTTCTCATTGGTCCGACCGGTTCGGGCAAGACCCTCTTTGCCCAAACATTGGCGAAAATTTTGAATGTTCCTTTTGCAATTGCCGATGCTACCACCTTGACCGAGGCTGGCTATGTCGGTGAGGATGTTGAAAATATCCTGCTTCGTCTTTTGCAGGCAGCTGATTTTGATGTGGAGCTTGCCGAGCGAGGCATCATCTACATTGATGAGATGGATAAAATTGCACGCAAGAGCGAAAATACATCCATTACTCGCGATGTCTCGGGCGAAGGTGTCCAGCAGGCACTTTTGAAGATCGTCGAGGGTACCTTGGCGAATGTCCCACCCCAGGGTGGCAGAAAGCATCCGCAGCAGGAGTTTATTCAGATCGATACCAGCAATATTCTCTTTATCTGCGGTGGTGCATTTGATGGTTTGGACAAGATCATTGAGCGCCGTGTCGATCGCAGCAGCCTTGGCTTTGGCTCTGAGCTGAAGAGCCGAAAAGACAAGGATGTTGGCGCATTGTTTGCGCAGGTTTTACCGCAGGATCTGTTGAAATTCGGTATCATTCCCGAGCTGGTTGGCAGACTTCCGGTGATTACGAGCTTGATGAGCCTTTCGAAGGCGGATTTGGTTCGCATTTTGACCGAACCCAAGAATGCGTTGTGCCGCCAGTATCGCAAGCTGTTAGAGCTTGATCATGTGACATTGGACTTTGAAACAGATGCTCTTGAGGCGATTGCGCAGAAGGCGATTGATCGTAAGATTGGCGCCAGAGGCTTACGTGCTGTTTTGGAATCTGTGATGACCAAAACGATGTACGAGATTCCGTCTGACCCGACGATTACAAATGTTTTGATTACGCGCGAGTGCGTTGATGATGGCGCAGAGCCTATTGTCAAGCGCAAGCGAGGAAAATAACAATAACGGAAGGGGGAAGTATGCTTCCCCTTTCTTTGCATTTTTATACGAAAATCCTTGCGAAAGGAGATACCCATGGAAGAAATTATTATTTCAGAACGAATTCCTGTTCTGGCACTGCGCGGATTGACGGTATTCCCCAAAGCGACAATGCATTTTGATGTTGGTCGTGAAAAATCGGTGCGTGCTTTGGATAAGGCGATGGCAAAGGATCAGCGGATTTTTTTGGTAACGCAGAAAGATCTGTTACAGGATGATCCGACCTTTGACGAGCTTTATCCTGTCGGAACGGTTGCTCAGGTGCGTCAGGTGCTGAAAATGCCCGGTGATTCGGTTCGCATTTTGGTTTACGGTGAGTACAGAGCCAGAATCATTGATGCACATCAAACCTCACCGTATCTTTGCGCACGTGTTGAATCGCTTCCGGACATCGAATATACGGATCGTACACCTCGTATTGATGCGTTGATGCGTCAGGCAGCGCAGATGTTTGATGAATTTACCGAGCTCTCTCAAAGACCCGTCCATGATGTGATGCTCAAGATTTTAGCCTCCAAGGATCCCGGCCTGATTGCTGATTTGATTGCACAGGCGGCTACCTTTGACTATGCCGATAAGATGCGTATTCTATCTCAGCTGCATCCTGTTCGCCGCTTGGAGAGAACGAATCAGCTGATGGCGCATGAGCTTGAGGTTTTGCGCCTGGAAAACCAAATCCAGGATCAAACGCAGCAAAATATTGACAAGGGGCAGCGAGATTACTATCTGAGAGAACAGATGAAGGTCATTCGTTCGGAGCTTGGTGAGATCGATGATGATGCTGAAATCGAGGAATACAGAGCCAGGATCATCCGAATGCACCTGCCCGAAGAGGTCAATCAAAAGCTGAATAAGGAGCTTCAGCGCTTGTCAAAGCAGGGCTATGGTTCATCGGAATCTTCGGTGATCCGTAATTATCTCGATACTGTGCTTGCTTTGCCGTGGAATAACCGCACAAAGGAACGAGTCAACGTTGAACAGGCACGCAAAATTCTTGAAGCTGACCATTTTGGACTTCAAAAGGTGAAAGAGCGTATTTTGGAAAGCCTTGCCGTGAAGCAGCTTGCACCGGGCATGCCGGCGCAGATTCTTTGCTTGGTCGGACCTCCCGGTGTTGGCAAAACCTCGATCGCAATGAGCGTTGCTCGAGCGCTGAACCGGAAGCTTGCTCGTATTTCTTTGGGCGGCATCCATGATGAAGCCGAGATCCGTGGTCATAGAAAAACCTATATTGGAGCTATGCCAGGACGCATTATGAACGCAATTTCTCAAGCTGGGTCTATGAATCCTTTGCTCCTACTTGATGAAATCGATAAGCTTGGCAGCGACTATCGAGGAGATCCTTCGGCGGCGTTGCTTGAGGTTTTGGATGCAGAACAGAACCATTCTTTCCGTGACAATTATTTGGAAATTCCGTTCGATCTGCGTGATTGTATGTTTATTACAACGGCGAACACGACCGATACGATTCCGAGACCGCTTTTAGACCGAATGGAGGTCATTGAGCTTAGCTCCTACACGGATGAGGAAAAGCTGATGATCGTGAAGAATCATCTGCTTCCGAAGCAGCTTACAAAGCATGGCTTGAAGAAATCTCAGGTCCGAATCACGGATGACGGAATCCGCGAACTCATTCGTTGCTATACGAGGGAATCAGGCGTTCGTAATCTTGAGCGTGAAATTGCAAATCTTTGCCGCAAGAGTGCGATGCAGTTTGTCAACGATGAGAGCTTGAAGCGCATCAGTGTGAATGGCTCCAACTTAGAACAATTTGTCGGAATCAGAAAGTTCCTGCCTGATAAGCTTTCACCAAACGATCCTGTTGGCTTGGTGACGGGGCTTGCATGGACTTCCGTTGGCGGCGAGACGCTCGAGGTTGAGTGCAATGTCGTTGATGGAAGCGGTAAGCTGAACTTGACGGGCAACCTTGGCGATGTTATGAAGGAATCTGTACAAGCTGCAATGAGCTATATTCGCTCTCGTGCGGAAAAATTCAATATTCCCGAAGATTTTTATAAGACAAAGGATATCCATGTTCATTTTCCTGAAGGGGCGATTCCCAAGGATGGACCTTCCGCCGGCATTACGGTTTGCACTGCTATGGTGTCCGCACTGACCGATGCACCTGTCCGCAGAGACATTGCAATGACAGGGGAGATTTCAATCCGAGGACGTGTGCTTGCCATTGGCGGCTTGAAGGAAAAGACGATGGCAGCGCTTCGCCATGGAATCAAAACGGTCATCATTCCGCAGGCGAACGAGAAGGATTTGGAGCAAATCGATCAAACCGTCCGACGTGCTTTGAATTTTATTACGGTTGAGCATGTCGACGCAGTGATGGAGGCAGCGCTGTGCTTGCCTATAACAGAGAAAAAGATCACGAAGAAGCCTGTCGTTACACTGCCGCATGAAACGGTAAAACCGAAAACGGAGATTCGTCAATGAACTTACAGAAAGTAGAATTTATAAAATCTGCAGCGCAGCCGAACGCATTTCTTGCCGACGGCTTGCCACAGGTTGCGTTTGCCGGAAAATCAAATGTTGGAAAATCCTCCGTGCTGAATTGTGTTTTGCAAAGAAAAAATTTTGCACGAGTGGGTCAAAAGCCGGGAAAAACGATCCATATCAATTATTTCAAAATTGAAAATAAGGCATATTTTGTCGATCTGCCCGGATATGGCTATGCACAGGTTGCACAGGCTGAAAAAGAACGTTGGGGGAAGCTGATGGAGAGCTACTTTGCTGAACCTGATCGGATCACGCTTGGTGTCATGATCGTAGATGCCCGCCACGAACCGACAAAGCTCGATTGCGTTATGGCGGAGTTGTTTCTGTCTTGTGGTTGTGAGTTTGTGGTCGTGGCAAACAAGCTTGATAAGCTGAAAAAGAGTGAGATCGAGCCGAATATGGCAAGAATCAGAACAACTCTGAAACTGCCTGACAATACGCTGCTGATCCCGTTTTCAGCCGAGAAGGGAACAGGGCGCTCAGAGCTGGTTTCAGCGATTATGAAATCGTGTGACAGGTGATAGTATGAAAAAGTTATGTGAACGATTGATCCATGCGGCGGAAGAGGGACAGAAGGTCGTTTTGTGTACTGTTCTTGCGAGCTCGGGATCTTCTCCGAGAGGTGCCGGCGCAAGAATGGCGGTGTTTTCAGATGGAACAACGCTTGGAACTGTCGGCGGCGGCGAGGTCGAGTATTTGGCGTCGAAAGAAGCACTCGAGGTTTTGAACAGTGGCAAAACTTATTTGCGTTCATTCGACCTTGTGCCTGAACAGGTTGCTTCGATTGGCATGATCTGCGGTGGTAGAGTTACGATCCATTACCAAATTATTTCAAAATTCGATCTACCGATTTTATATCGCATGCGAGATGCGCTTCAAAAAGATGAGAATAGTTGGATTTTTTTGCAAATTCGAGATGGCATCGTTGAGGATTTTCGGATCGTATGTGCAAATGAGGCTGACGATGAATCTCTGTTTGCTTCCGGAGCAGTGCTGAAAAAGGAAGAGCCTCTGCGCTATGCAGAGCCCTTGATGCGAGCAGGTAGAACTTATGTTTTCGGCGGTGGTCATGTCGGACAAGCTCTTGTGCCGGTGTTGGCAAAAGTGGGGTTCCGAGTGACGGTGTTTGATAATCGTGAACATCTTGCGACGAAAGAGCATTTTCCTGATGCGGAAGAAGTGATTTTTGGCGATTATAATGACATTTACAGCAAGGTGAATTTAACAAAAAATGACTTTGTTGTCATCATGACGCCGGGACATCAGTCAGACTACGCTCTTTTGGAGCAGGTTTTGCGCACGCAAACGCGTTATGTTGGCTGCATCGGTTCACGTCACAAGATCGCAAAAACACAGGCAATGCTGCGCGAAGCGGGGATTGAGGAAAATAGGATTGCTTCGGTACATTCGCCGATTGGACTTCCGATTTTGGCTGAAACACCGGATGAAATTGCCATCAGTATTGCGGCCCAGATGATCCAATGTAGGGCTGAGACGTTATGATGCAGCGTTGGGGATCGGATGCGATCCGATTTATGAAGGATGCATCCGAATATGGTTCATATTACGAGGAATTATCGAAAGAGTTGCTTCCATATATTCCATGTGATGGACATATTTGTGATGCAGGCTGTGGTTTAGGATATTTAGCAAACGAGCTTGCCAAATACAGCAAACAGGTTACTGCACTTGATGTATCGGACGCGGCAATCAATGCGTTGAAAGCTAGAAAAACAAGACAAAATCTTTTGGCAAGATGCGAAGATATTTTCAAGCTCACAGAGCGTTTTGATGCGATGATATTTTGTTATTTTGGCAAAACAAGCGAGATCCTTTCACTTGCGAAAAAGCTCTGTAAGGGTAATGCAATTGTGATAAAGAGAGATTGTGCAGAGCACCTGTTTTCAATTGGAGAGGTGAAGCGAAAAAAGCATAGCGTCGAGAGAATTGCAGATGTGCTGCAGGAGTGGAAGATACCCTTTGAGCAGAAGCAGCTCCGCATGGAAATGGGGCAACCATTTCGTACATTTGATGATGCAATCCGTTTTTTTGAATTATATAATAAAAGTGATCAGCCAATAGAAGCAAATGCAGTGCAACAGAGGCTTGTCAATACCGACGATCCATCGTTTCCGCTATATTTACCGAGCCTGCGCAAAATGGAAATGATCGTTTTTTCAGCAAAAGATTTATAATGTCTTCTGAACAAGGAAGTCTTTTAGAATGATACTAATTTGAACGGTCGATAATACTGTTTCTTGATAAAATGATTTAGAAATCATTTTATTGCAGGATGAATATCCTGCACCGCCTGTGGCGGCAAGAAAAGTATTGTACAACATTCTTGGCGTCTACGGCGCCGTCCGCTCGCAGAGCGGGCAATAAAACGATTCAATCGTTTTATTAAGAATTAGTATAAATCAGAATTTGAAAATCAATCAGCCGAGCTCATTCGAGCCCGGCTGATTGATTTTTGCTATTTGTTTGTTAAAGTTTTGCGTAAGAGATTTGATTTATTTTGCTTCCATGTAAGCTGCAACAGCATCGCCGTAGGTCAGCATGGCGTTGACCATGTTGATCTCGTCTTCCGTTGCGTTGTCCTTTGCAAGAACCTGAGCAACATAGCTCTCAACGCTCCAGGAAACGGTCTGGGAGATTGCGGTCTCGCCTTCATAGAAGGTGGCATTGATGACATCACGCATCTGCTTTGCGCCGACATCTTCATAGATGGCGGAGAACATGATACCACTCTTGTTGGTGGCTGCGATCTCTGCCAAAACATTGCCCTCACTGTCGGTGATAACACACTTGACAGCATTCGGATCGGTTGCGGTAGTATAGATGCAGGACAGATTCAGCTGTACTCTGGAGGTAACCGTGATGTTGGTGTTCACGGATGCACCGGTACCGCTTGTTGCTGCATAGTTGACAGCCTCGGGGGTCGTCTGCGTTGCGTAAGACAGCTGTTCTTCGGTCAGGTCAGCGGTCACAAGGTTCTCGGTGTTATAGCCCAGACGAACCTGTGCGGCTGCGCCGTACTTCAGCATGTCGATTGCCATGGTCTTGAGCTCGGGGATGGAAGCTTCTGCATCGGCTTTCTCAAGCAGGTAGCTCTTGATGGACTTGACGCTGGTATCGCCGCAGTAAACGGTGCCTTCAGCGTCAACTGCATAGAGAGTCGTTGAGAAGTTGTCGCCCATCTCCTTTGCATTGATGCCCTTGTAGGTGACCTGATACATCAAAGCTTCGCCCGTTGAGGGATTGACCTTGGCGGTCATCTGCTCACGGTCTTCGGTGATGCCATAGACGGTGGTGACGGGATCGCCGCCTGCAACGTCCTTCTTTACTTCCAGATAGAAGTCGGTGTAGGAGTTGACAGTAATGCCCATGATGCTATAGGTAACAGTCATCTCTGCGCCGGCAGAAATACTCATCGTGAAATTCAGATTCTCGTTATACTCAGGTGCGAAAGGATTAACGGGAGGAGTGAAACCACAGATGCAAGTATTGTTCTCGTCGTAAGTATGGTTTTCTTCTGCATTGTAATCACAGTTCTCACATGTTACAGTGTGATTGCTCTCATTGTCAGTGTAGACATAGGTATGACCAAGAGCTGCAACTTCATCAGCAGTATAGCTGTCACCGCAGACGGAGCAGGTGTAAGTGGTATAGCCATCTGCATCACAGGTCGGTGCAGTCACTTCGCTGGTGTAATCATGGCCGAGTGCAGTTACTTCGTCGTCAGTATAGCTGTCACCGCAGACGGAGCAGGTGTAAGTGGTATAGCCATCTGCATCACAGGTCGGTGCGGTTACCTCAGCGGTGTAATCGTGACCCAGCGCAGGTACTTCGTTGTCAGTATAGCTGTCATCGCAGTTAGAGCAGATATAGCTCGTGTAACCGGCGGTATCGCAGGTCGGATTGATAACAGAGGATGTGTAGTTATGTCCACTAGCTGCGATGCGGACGAAAGAATAGGGGATATCGTACTTGCAGTCTTCATCTGCGAAGTAGGTATCGCAATATTCACAGTGCCAGTAATCTACGTTGCCATCTTCGGTACAGGTTGCACTCTTGGCGGCAACAAATTCAATGCAATGACCGGTTGCAGGAACGACTTCATAATCATAGTCTTGCTCACAATCGATGCAATGCTTATGCATTGCGCCTTCCTCGGTGCAGGTAGCTTCCTTGTCGATGACAGTTATTGGCTTGGGATGATCACACAGGAAAGCGTTGCAATGTACACAGTAGAAGCCCTCGGGAACATGATCTTCGGTCTGATTATAGTCGCAATTTTCACAGGTGACGATATGGTTTTCGCCATTATCATCGTAGCAGTAGCTATGACCCGTAGCTTCAACGGTGTCATCGGTATAGGTGTCGCTGCAAACGGTGCAGGTGTAGGTGGTGTAGCCGTTTTCGGTGCAGGTCGGAGCGGTTACAACGGATGCGTAGTCGTGTCCAAGGGCAGCAACCTCATCACCGGTGTAGGTGTCGCTGCAAACACTGCAAGTGTAGGTGGTGTAGCCAACTTCCGTACAGGTCGGAGCAGTTACAACGGCATCATAGTCATGACCAAGTGCAGCAACCTCATCATCGGTGTAGGTGTCGCTGCAAACGGTGCAGGTGTAGGTGGTGTAGCCGACTTCGGTACAGGTCGGATCGGTTATGACAGCAGCGTAGTCATGACCAAGTGCGGGGATCTCATCGGTGGTGTAGTTGTCACCGCAGACAGAGCAGGTATAGCTTGTGCAGCCAACGGTATCGCAGGTAGGATCGATGACAGTGGAAGCATAATTATGTCCAGTCGGGGCAATGAAAACAAAGGAAGAGGGGAGTGCATACTCGCATGCCTCGTCAGCGAAATAGCTGCCACAATTTGCGCACAGCCAATAATCACGGTTGCCCTCTTCGGTGCAGGTTGCGCTCTTTGCGGTAATGAAGCTGACATCGTGACCGGTTGCAGGGATGGTTTCGGTGGAGAGAGTCATATCGCAGAGGGTACAATAGGTATGCTGAGAACCATCTTCCGTACAGGTTGCTTCCACATCAACCGTAACAGCAGTCTCGGAGTGGTCGCAAATCTGAGCACCGCAAAGTGTGCAGGTTCCGTCAACAACATCATGATCTTCCCAATTGGAATAATCACAAGCGGAGCAAGTGATGCTGTGACCTTCGCCATCCTCGTCATAAACATAGTCATGCTCTAAAGTGGGAACATAGTCTGCATCATAGGTGTCGCCGCATTCGCAGGTATAACGTGTATAGCCCTGTTCCGTGCAGGTCGGAGCAACTACGGTTGCCATGTAGTCATGACCGTAAGCGGATACGACATCGGCTTGGAAGCTCTCATCACACATGGTGCAGGAATAGGTGGTGTAGCCGTCTTCGGTACAGGTCGGGTCGGTGACCGTAGCGACATAGTCATGATCATAGGCATCGGTGTAGTCACTTGTGTAGCTGTGAGTGCATTCACAGCAGGTGTAAGTGGTGTAACCACCGGTCTGGCAGGTCGGTTCAGTAACTACAGCGATGTAATCGTGACCGAAGCTTGCGATCTCGTCATCGATATAGGAATCTGAACACTGAGTACAGGTATAGGTAGTATAGCCATCGGTTTCGCAGGTTGGAGGTGTAACTACAGCTTCATAGTCGTGACCAAGTGCATCGACTACTTGCTGCGCCACGATCACTGCATTACAAACGCCGCAATGGCTGCCTTCGGTCAAACCGCTTTCATCGCAGGAGGGGGCGATAGCCTCATCGGTAACAGGCGTATGATCAAGTGGGGGAATAACAACATCAGCAACAATGACGGTGTTACAGACGGAGCAAACGGTACCGCCGGTAGCGCCGGAGCTGGAGCAGGTGGGTGCAACATAGGGAGTCTCGACCTCAGTATGAGGGAGCATTGCGACAGTTTCCTGTGCGGTGAGGACAGTATTGCAAACAGAGCAATGGCTGCCTTCGGTCAAGCCGGTAGCGGTGCAGGTCGCTGCAACAGCTGCATCAGTAACAGCAGTATGACCGGTTGCTGCGATGGTTTCGGTTTTTACATCGCCGCAAAGCGAGCAGGTGTAAGCCTTAGAGCCTGCGACAGTACAGGTGGGGTTTGTTACTACAGCGTCGCCGTAAGAGTGACCGCCATTGGAGGTGACCTTGATATAGTCATAGCCACAGGTGCCGCACTTCATGATGGAGTAGCCATCGTTTGTGCAGTCGGCAGTGACCTTAACTGTTTCGGTGAAGGAGCAGCTGGTGTGGTTGCCGATGACCCAGTGCGGATACATCGGAATGATGTCGGTGTACTCATAGTCGTCTGCACTTGCAATGGTGCTGTCATAAAGTCCAAATCGTGCAAACGGAAGAGTGTCGTATGTAACATTTAAGTTCTTGACAGGAGCTTTGAAGTTACCGGTGCCGAATGCTGCAATGGTTGAATTGGTGTAACTCGTCCATGTGCCGATATAACCGATGCTGGAAGTGGTGCTGGCAAAGTATTCCATGGAACCACCGTATTGCGTACGAGAGCCAGAAGTGATTCCTGCCTTGGTGAAGTTATAACTAGCATCGGTGTCATTATACTTGTGGAAGTAAGAAAGCATGCCATAGGTTTTGATATTCGGATTGACGAAGTCGACCGTAACATCGGGGGTGGAGGAGATAGCGCTGACAGTGATCTTCATCATGCCCATATTACCGGCGGTATAGACTGCGGCACCAAGGATATCGCCACCATAGCTCAGATCACCGTTGACAGCAAAACGTGCGTTATAGATGTTGTAGGACTGATAGTAAAGCGGATCATACCAAATGTAGTCTAAGGAGTTATTGGTCCAATAGCCGTCAATGCCGATGAAGACATTACAACCCAGCTTGGCGACTGCCTTAGCGGTAGTAAGGGGGTAATCGTAATTAGTATAAACCCCAATTGTATCGAAAAAGGTCTTTGCAACGCAGAAACCCTTGGTGACTTGGCTCTTGAAATTGCTGGGATCCTGACCGGTGATGCCCTTTTGCGCATAGGTATTTTCCCAGGAAGATTCAATGGCGACACCAAGATAAAGATTGCTTGCCAAAGAGGAGCGCATTTTGCTAATAAAGTTTGTAATAACGCTATTACGGTAAGCACGGCACTTCGCAGCGTTGCTATCATTGGAGTTAAGGTAATCTGCAAGCTTTGATACGGAGCTACCGGGCTGCGTGCCGCTGCTTGCATTATAGACATAGTAGCCACTGGTGTTTGCCTTATAGTACCAGTTTGCACCGCCATCCGTATTGGCGGTTCTGACCAAATGGGGAATGACCGCATTCCAAACGGTCTTACCCATATATGACTGGGCGGCAGAGCCCCAGCCCATATAGGCAGAGCCGAACGAAACGGAATCCAGTAAAACGCCGTCCACACCGGAGCAGGCTTCAACGCTGTCAATATGTCCCTGCATCTTGGTGATGTAGGCGGAATAAGCAAGGTCAACAAAGCCCGTTATGCCAGTATCACCGCCGTTTTGAATATTGTTTTGACCAACACGGTAGTGATACTGTGCAGCAGCTTTTGTGCTCGCAAGGTAAGCATCATCACGGGCGCAGTGCATCCACGCATAGACATTTGCCGCAGAACCAGCGTGAGAGATGACGTTCTTCAGGTTGGTAACGCTGAAGGTACCTGCCTTCGTCTTGGTCATGACAAAGAAGTCGGTAACACCGCGAGCGGTCAGATTATCAATGTTGGTATTGCTGATCGTGAAGGCAAGGTGAGAGCTGTTCTCCGACTTGCTCGGGTCGATAAAGAATGCGACTCTTGCCTTCTTAGAGAAGTCCTGCGTTGCCTGAACGTTAAAGCTCGAAGCACGCATGGCAGCCTTCGTAGCCTCGTCTGCTTCGGTGTAAACAAGATCGCCGTTCTCATCAAGCTCAGCGATCAAATCCTTGCCCTGAAGTTCCTTGGGAATGCCGTTGTCGTCTTCGGTAGCAAAGACATTCGGCACAAGAGCCAGCAGGGTCGCCAACAGTACAAGCATAGCAAGACTGCGGCGCATGAAATTGCTTAGTTTCATAAAAACTCTCCTTCTTAATAAAATATATTTCACAAGCTTATGGTAAGCTGTTGTGACAAATAGTATGTAAAATTGCGTATAGATATACAGTTATATTTTAGTATAATGTGCTCGAAAAGTCAATGCTTATTTCCGTTATTTCTTCAATTATTTAGTGAATTCTACGAACAATCGCTAAACGAATAACGAAACAGAGTGAAGTCAAACGACTTCACTCTGCATTTGTGGATTTATACAGTTGTTTTTTTAGCTTAATGTTGACATGTAAGCAGCGACTGCATCACCGTAAACAAGCATGGCGTTGACCATATTCAGCTCGTCTTCAGTGACGTTGGTCTTTGCTCTAACTTGGGCGACGTAGCTTTCCACGCTCCAGGAAATGGTTTTGGAAATTGCGGATTCGCCTTCATAGAAGGTTGCGTTGATCACGTCACGCATCTGCTTTGCGCCGACATTCTCATAGATCGCAGAGAACATGATATTCCCCTTGTTCGCTGCTACAATCTCCGCAAGAACTTTGCCTTCGCTGTCTGTGATAATGCACTTGATTGCATTCGGGTCAGTTGCGGTGGTGTAGACGCAAGACAGATTCAACTGAACTCTGGAGGTGACTGTAATGTTGGTATTTACGCTTGCGCCATCACCTGTGGAAGCTGCGCTGTTCACAGCCTCGGGAATCTCCTGTGTTGCGTAGGAAAGCTGTTCTTCGGTCAGGTCTGCGGTCACCAAATTTTCAGTGTTGTAACCAAGTCTAACCTGAGCAGCTGCACCGTACTTGAGCATATCGACCGCCATGGTCTTGAGCTCTGCACTCGAAGTTGAAGCATTGATCTTACCGATTAAGAAGCTCTTGATGGAGTTCACAACGGTAGTGCCGTAGTAAATGGTGCCGTCTTCTGCCACTGCATAGAGGGTGGTGGAGAAGTTGTCGCCCATTTCTTTTGCATTAATGCCCTTGTAAGTGACTTGGTACATGAGTGCTTCGCCCGTTGCGGGATTGACCTTAGCAGTCATCGGATCGCGGTCTCCGGTGATGCCGTAGATCGTGGTGGCAGGATCGCCACCTGCAACGTCCTTCTTAACCTCCAGATAGAAGTCGGTGTAGGAGTTGACAGCAGCGCCCATGATGTTGTAGGTGACGGTCATTTCCGCACCTACAGCAATGCTCATCGTGAAATTCAGGTTTGCATCGGGCTTATACGCAGGCTCGGTAGACTCAGTTGCGCCGCAGATACATGTGCCATTGGTGTAATTATGGCTTTCGCTTGCGCTATAGCTACAGTTTTCGCAGGAAACTGTGTGCTTATCACCATGATTGGTATAAACATAGCTGTGACCGGTTGCTGCGGTTTCATTTGCGGTATAGCTGACGGAGCAAGATGTGCAAGTGTAAGTAGTGAAGCCTGCTGTCTCACAGGTCGGAGCGGTGACAACAGAGCTGTAATCATGTCCGGTTGCAGGAATAATGTTCGAGCCTAAGATCTCGCCACAGGAAGTGCAGATGGTAGTTACGCTGCCACTTGCTGTGCATGTGGCGTTTACGGTATTCACGCTTGTATTGGCGTGAGTGCATGCGGAGGCGTTTTCTAAAACGGTGGTATAGTAGGTTGTAACTGCGTTAGCGCCACCGGCGTAGAGATAAACATCCTGCTGTCCGCTGGTATAGGTACGGAACTGGCAGCTGCTTGAATTGAAGCGAATATCTCTTGAGGTGTAATATGCGTTGGAGATCACCGCGGCACCGTTGCTATCGATCGCCAAAGTCCAAAGTGCAGTGTCGCTTGAGGTGGAAGTGGCGGTATTAAAGCCGGAGTTGGAATTGGTGGTCTTCAGGTAGAGTGTTTCTTCCGCGCCCTTCAAGCGCATGGAATAGTAGTCGCCAACTGCTTCGATGATAATGATGTAGGAATCGGAAACATTGCTCATGGTAGTGCCATTGAGCGTGATACCTGTTCCTGCCAATTCCTTTGCTGCACTGGCAGTGTTCGGGGTTGTGCCGTCTGCCAGGAAGACATATGCAGCATCAGCGCTGGCAAGAACATATTCACCCTCCCAGGACTCGGGGGTGCTTGTCAAAAGCTCAAAAGCCCCGGATACGGAGGTGTCGCCATCGCTTACGCCATAAGCATAGAGTGCGTAAAGCGTCTTACCACCGGTAACGGTATAGCTGCTGCCCGCTGTGTAGACGGTGGGCTTTTCAGTTGCTGCGTTTTGGGCTGCTTCGACCCAGCCGACGAATGCATATTCATGAGCATCAGCGCTCGGCGTGCCGCTCGGAGTGGGAAGCGTGATCGTATCATCAACATATGCGCTCTGAGAAGTCGGTGTGGTGACACCGGCAGGAACGCTAAAGCTGATCGTTACAGGATAGCCTAAAGCAGGTGTGTAATCAGCCTTGTAGCTGTAGTCGCAAATGCTGCAAAGATATGTAGTATAGCCCTGCTGTGTTGCTGTCGGAGCGGTAACGGTGGTGAAGTAGTCACAATCTTCGGTGACGGTATCACCGCAGGCGCAGGATTTGCTATGCGTACCGTTGTTATCAGAGCTCCAATCACCATAGGTGTGATCAAGCATTGCGATCTCAACGTGACCGGAGATGTAATTGCCGCAATCGTTGCAATAAACACCTGCGGTGTAACCGATGGAGGTGCAGGTTGCCGCAACTGCAGCTACGTTCTCGGTATTGCTGTGGGAACAAATAGTTGCGGAGGTGGTGTAATAAATCGTGCCGCTGACACCTTGATAGAGAGTCAGTGCGGTGCCGGTAGATGTGGAGTAGCAAGCGAAGCCAAAGCTGCCGTTTCTACGCAGATTTGCATTGACACCCTTATTGCTATTGCCGAGGTTGACAAATTCATACAGTGAGGTGCCGGTAACGGTCCACTTTGCATAATCGGTGATGGAATCGATCAAGCCGGCGTTATTCTTTACGCCAGTGCCTGCTACGTAAACACCGTTGGCGGCGTTATAGATGGTGTAGTAGCCATCAGCGGTCGGGGCAATGTGCCAAATCAAGCCTGCGGCTGGATCGGTTACGGTATCATTCGTAACGGTGATCTCTTCATAGTCGATACGGTTGTTTTCGTCAGAATCAGAGGCGAGCATGGCGCCATCGCTGTAAGAAATGACATAATCGCCTTCTTCTAAAGCGCCGCTGAAGAGGTTATATTCGCCTGTGGTACCGCTGCCGTTGGCATCGTTACGGGAATAGAGCGCATAGAGCGTTTCGGAAGAGGTCAACGGGTAACTGCTGCCGGCATAATAGATGGTAGCAGGCTGAGTTGTCGTTTCGGACAAGGTGTTCTTGACCCAACCAACAAAGGCATAGCCCTCGGGAAGTGTTCCTGTGTAAGAGGGAAGAGTGATGACATCCTCGCTGTAACCGCTCTGTGTGGTAGCTACAGCACCGTTTTGCATAAAGGTGACGGTTGCGGAGGTCTTTTGCGCAAAGTTGATGCGGATTGTGCAATCCGAGGTCGGGTTGACGGTGAAAATATTGCCTTCCTGCGTGACGGTAGCGCTGCCGCCGAGTAGGGTATAGCCTGCAACATAGTATCCGTAATTCGGAGTTGCGGTGATCTTCTTGCCGGTCAAAGAAACGCTGCCGTAGGAAGAATTGTTCGTAGTAGCGGTGATGTTATAAGCAGGAATGGAGCCACCGGACGGAGTGGTCAGGTCAGAGGGGATGTCCTGACTGAACAGAAGCCAAGCCAGCTCGGGGAAGTCGATGAAGGGATTACGGTTGCCCTGAATGCCTTCAACAACGTCATTCCTTCCCATTTCCCAAGTGTCAACGGGATCGAGAGCGTTCCATGCGAGCAAGGTATCGACGTCAGAGAAAACGTTGGTGATATCATCGCAGTTATAGCTGCTCGAGCCGCCGTAACGGACATGCATGTACAGGCAGATACGAGCAACGTCGCCCTTGGTATCGTCGTGCGGTTCGAAATAACTGCTGCTATAGGTACCACCTGACATACCCCCGACAAGGGAGGAACCGGTAGCTTCGGAGCCACTGCTGACTTCACCGAAAAGCTTGTTGCCACGCTTAGAGTTGGTCGTGACATCGTCGGGGCGAATGTGGTGCATATCTGCGCCGGGACCACTGGTCTCGTAGCCGCCTAAGCTCTTGGGCCAAACGTGTTCGCGGTTCCAACCGGGAGCGTTGGCGGAAAAGTCACTCTGTGCTGCAACATAGCTTGTGTAAAGCAGGACAACGGTACCGTCGCTGTTCTGGCAATCGGAACGATAGGCGTAATCCTTGCAGTTTTCGTAACTGGTGTTTTTGCTATGGGTGTTTGTGGTGAGAGTGCGCAGAGAGGACATCAGGGAGCTGCCTGTCTTAGATGAAAGGGAATCGTAAGCGTAGGAGCCGGTGTAGTAATCTTCTGCTTGCGTAGACAGCTCTGTGCAGACCTCGTGGCGAGTGCCCCAGTTGGAGGTTTCAGCGGCAGAAGCCGTGAAACTGCCTGCGAATAATGTGACGATCATAGAGAGAATCAGCATTATTGAGAGCGATCCTGTGAATAAGCGTTTCATTTCATTTTTCTCCTTCGTGTTTTTTTGGCAAAGCCAAATCAATTTTATAATAACACAGTTTCATAAAAATGGCAAACGAAAAAAACTTGTAATTGACTTGTTACAAGACAATAAATGATGATTGTCGAAAAATCGTCGTTTCATGCAAGTTTATTTCGAAAATTTGTGCATACTGCCAAATAATTAATGTTGATCTGTTTTTGAAAAATCGTTATAGATTTTTTAAGGAAAAAGTAGTAAAATAGATTAAATATAAATAGAAGTATGTCTTCTTACACGAACAGGAGGATCTTAGCAATGAAAAACCGAACGAATTTGTGCAGCTTTTTTACGCTGGTGACAGTGGCAGCACTGTTGCTTTCGATGCTTTCGGGAGTGACATTTGCCGCCACAGGAAGCTTGTCACACAATACCGGCACTCGACATGTTGTATGCGATGCGCTCTCAACAAAGGCGCAGGCATATTACACGGGGGATTATACCTACGAGAACCTCTCGCAGCTCAGCGGTGTTTCAGCGCCGACGAACAGCTATACCACGACGCAGAATAACGAACTTTACGATGCGCTGCAAACTCTTATGACAGATACACATAAGGTTTATGCCGAGTATAACCCGTCGGGCGAGCAATCGAATGAGCTGAGCTATTTGTGGGATTTCTCCGATGCGGAAGCCGGTTCGAGTCAGTACTTATATTTCTACACTGACGTGCTTGCTGATGATTACGGCACGGGCGATATGCAGCGTGAGCATGTTTGGCCGAAATCGAATGCTTCATATTATCAGCTTAACGGCGGTGCTGACCTGCATCATTTGCGTCCTTCCATCGGAACTGTGAACAGCGCCAAGAGCAACTACACATTTGCAAATGTGCGTGAGAATTACAGCTCCTATTCTCCCAGCTCTGTTGATGGCCAGGAAGTCATTTGGTATAACGGCAACTCCGGTGTGCTTGAGGTCAGAGATAATGTCAAGGGCGACGTTGCACGTATTTTGCTTTACGTCTATTGCCGTTGGGGACAACCGAATCTTTATTCCGATGTATCTTCCGCATATTTGCCCGAAATGGATTCGGACGACAGTGCCAATGGCGGCATTCGTGCGATCGACGATCTTGATACCTTACTGCAGTGGATGGAGATGGACCCTGTTGACGATTGGGAAATGGGCAGAAATGATCAGGCAGAAAATTTCCAAGGCAACCGAAATGTCTTTATCGACTATCCTGAATTTGCGTGGCTTTTGTTCAATCAGACACCTCCGAACACGTTGCAAACGCCTTCCGGTGAAGCCGCAGGTGGTCCCACAGCTCCGACATACACGATCACAGCAACTTCGAGCAATACCAATTACGGAACGGTTTCCCTTGTTGGTAATGTGATCACCGCAACGCCCAAGGCAGGCTATGAAGTCAGCGGCTATACGCTCATCACCGGTAGCGCAACGGTCAGCCAAAATGGGAATGTTTTTACTGTCACAGCTTCGTCTGATTGTACGGTGAGAATCAACTTCCGAGCAATTACCTATACCGTGAACGCAACAGTGAACAATACTGCCTACGGCAGCGTAAGTGTCAATGGTTATACGATCACGGCAACGCCCAATGAAGGCTACCAGGTCTCGGGCTATACCCTTGTCAGTGGCAGCGCAACGGTCAGCAGAAGCGGCAATGTATTCACGGTGAAGCCTTCCACGAACTGCACGGTGCAGATCAATTTCAGCCAAATTGCTTATACCGTCACTGCGGCTACCAATAATTCTTCCTACGGTACCGTCAGCACAAACGGTTATACGATCACCGCAACGCCGAAAAGTGGTTATGAGGTCGTAGGCTATGAGGTCATCTCTGGTACGGCGACACTCGTACGGCAGGGGAATGTTTTCACGGTAACACCGACATCGGATTGCATCATTCAGATCAACTTCGCACCCATCAGCTACGAGATGACGGTTACTGTGAACAGCAGTGAATACGGTTCGGTTTCTGTAGATGGCTATGTGATCACTGCTACGCCCAATGAAGGGTACCAGGTTGCAGGCTATACCGTTTTAAGGGGCAGCGCAGCTGTCGTGCAAGAGGAAAATGTGTTTACAGTTACGCCGGGCTCAAATTGTACTGTTTGCATCAATTTTGTAGCGTTGGAGGGCTGCACAATTAACTTTGTTACACCGCAAGGTGTTTCGCAGAGCTCGGTCAGCGGCTATGACGGAGAAGTGATCACTCTGCCAACGCCGGAAGGAACGCCTGCGGCAAATGCTTATGAATATACATTTATCGGCTGGACTGATGCACAGGCAGAGAATTTAACGACGGCTCCGACGCTCTACGAAGCAGGAGAGAGCTATACATTAGTTGAGAATACAACACTTTATGCCCTGTATTCCTACAGCATTGGCGGTTCGGGCGAATCGCATTACACGCTTCTTACGGATATCAGTGATCTGACAGCGAACGCGCAGGTCGTAATTGCATCGAAGAATTCTGATTATGCAATCAGCACAACGCAGAGCTATAGCTACCGCAATGCCGCCGCAATTACCAAGGAGGCAACGAATCAAACAATCTCCTTTACGGGTGCGGTTTGCGAATTTGTTGTGCATGAGGGCAGCGTAGAAAATACCTGGGCATTTTATGATGCGACCAACGAAGGATATATTTATGCATCATCCTCAAGAAGTAATGCAATGAATACGCAGTCTACCCTCAATGATAATGCCTCTTTCCTGATCAGCATCGACAACGGCGAGGCAATCATGACTGCGCAGGGAACAAACACGAGAAATTCGATCGGTTACCAGGATTACGGCATTTATTCGTATTTTGCTTGCTTTAACGCAACAACATCGACACGTGGAGCGGTTGAACTGTACATGATGACAACGGCAGGGACCACTTATTATACAACGGTGCTTGCATCTGTTTGTGAGCATAACTATGTTGAACGTATCGATACGGAGGCTACTTGCACCTCGGCAGGTACGACAACATATATCTGCTCTTTGTGCTCTGATCATTATACACAGACGGTTGAGGCTTTGGGGCACAGCTATAGTTACACCACTACAGTTGAACCGACAGAAGCGGATCAGGGCTACGATATCTATACCTGCACCCGCTGCGGCTTGACGCAAAACCAAAATTATACACAACCGACAGGCTACAATTATACTGTCACATTCAGCGTACCCAACGGCGTTTCTGAAATAGCGCCGATGGTATGCAATTCCTTGTCCTCTATCACACTGCCCGAGGTCAGCGGCACACCGTCTGAAGACACCAACAATGCGCAATTTATCGGCTGGAGCGCTGTTACTGTTGACAATCAGGAAGAATCGGGAACGTATTATGCAGCAGGTGAGGCGTATAAAGCAACCTCTGATATTATGCTGTATGCACTTTACAGCTATCAAATCAGCGGTGGCGATGCTGTTGCCTTTACTAAGGGCAGCTCTGGCGAATATGTCATTGCATCGCTGATGAATGGTACTTACTATGCGATCAAAAGCGACTTTACGCTCAATAGTGGTAAAATTTTCCCTGAGGCGATCACAGTTGAAAATGGGGTCGTTACGGATGAAAATGCCGAGAACTTCGCAATAACGCTTACCTATGACGGTTCTCAGTATTATACATTATATAATGGTACAAACTACCTGACCTACGCCGGAAGCTCAACCAATTTTGCAACCTCGACTTCGGCGTATTCGTGGACCATCGACACCGGTATTAACGGCACTTGGAGGATCTCTGAGACAACCGCGCTTACAAGATCCATTGCCTACTATAACTATAGCGCAGGCGCAAGATTTGGCGTATATTCCAACGGTAATATCACCTCCGGATCTTCCACTTATTACGATGTTGAGATCCTGCCGATCGCTGAGGGCGGTGCTACGATTTATTACACCACGACATTCTTCCATTGTACGCATGAGGAAACGCAGCAGCAGATCGTTCATGCGACCTGCACTCAAAATGGCTCTGTGACAACGATTTGCAGCACTTGTGATCAGGTCATTTCCAGTGAAACGATCGAAGCGAATGGGCATGAATATGAGGCTGTTGTCACTGCTCCGACTTGTGAAGCAGATGGATATACCACTTATACCTGCAACGCTTGTGCAGACAGCTATATTGCTGATACCGTGGCTGCTACCGGACATGATTATGCTACGGTGGTGACAGCTCCGACTTGCACAGATGCAGGTTTCACGACCTATACCTGCTGTGCTTGCAGTGACAGCTATGTTGCAGACGAAGTCGCAGCAACAGGTCATAGCTATGCTTATACCGATAACGGCGAGAATCACACCGTTACCTGCGCAAATTGCGACTACAACGCAAATGAAGAACACAATTACGTTGACGGCACTTGTATCTGCGGCGCTGTTGAGGTTGTTGAGCCCAAGTATGAGCCGAAGGATAGCTTGAAATTCACGATGTCTATTTCCGTCGGTGCTGAGATGACGGTTACCTACAACATCATGGGCGCAGATGTCAATTCTTACTCCGACTTCTATCTTGAAGTGAAGAAAGATGTTGCAGGCGGCGAACCTATCACAACAATCTACGGCATTACTGCTGACCGCGAGCAGATGACCGCAAAGGTTAATCCTGCAACCGGCGAAGCGCTCATGTACCAAGTTACATACAAGGGTATTAACGCAAAGGAAATGGGCGATAGCTTCTCCACAACCCTCTACGCAGTTGGTGAAGATGGCACCATTTATTACGGCGCAACTGTTGTGGATTCCATCAAGAGCTTCTTGGTCGGCAAGATCGACGCAGAAACTTCCATTCCTGAGCTGAAAACCATGGCAGTTGACATGCTGAAGTACGGCGCAGCGGCACAGGTCAGACTTGGTTACAACACAGAAAATCTTGTCACCGCCGATTTGACCGAGGAACAGCTTTCTTACGCAACGCAAGAAATCCCTGAGGCAGTTGACTACTCAGGCGCAAGCGGTTTACTGACCGGCACAAGTGTCAATGCGAACATTGTGGTTGCGGCTCGTGTTCAGCTGCACCTTTCCTGCGTTTACTCTTCTGCAAATCCTGATGCAATGAGGTGCATCGTTACCGATGAGGATGGCACTGTCTTGAAAGAGCTGCCTGTTACAAACAAATCAAATATCATGTTTACTGCAATTTATGAAGATGTCGGCGCAAAGGAAATGCGTGATGTGATCAATGTGACCTTCTATGAAGGCGATGCCGCAATTTCCAAGACCATTTCATGGAGCGTGGAAAGCTACGTTGCTCAAGTCAGAGCCAAGACCAACGTCACAGAAGATGAGCTGAACATGGTCAATGCTATGCTCACTTACGGCGATGCCGTTGCAGCGTACATGCTTTCTGTGAGCAGCTAAAAATATATAAGGGCGAGCAAACCTCGCCCTTATATTTATAGTGTGTACGGTGTCGATGCGGCGATTGATTAGCATCAGTAGAAATAAACATAAAACCATAAAAAGGAGTTATTTATGAGACGATTCATCAGCAGTTTTTTGATACTGGCGATCCTCTTAACTTTTTTGGGCTCGGTGTCAGCTTCGGGAACACGCAGTGTCAGCATATCGACCGATGAAGCATTCTTCGATGCGTTCAAACTCTCTGAAATGCCGCAGGTAAACGCAGCTGTTCAGTTTGGCGACTATACGCTCGCAAAGCAAGAACTTTTACAATACTATACGGAAAAATTCTCCGACATGGAACCGCAGCCCGGCAGCGAGATTAAAAATGCTATGGTTTACCTTGCAGGCAAAAACACAATGGCTTTCTCCGAGCCTTACTTAAATTATGTCGATGTGACAGCGACGCATTACGAGAGATACACGTTCAACTTAGCCGGATATAAAACGGGAAATTATGTTCTTTCCATGTTAGATAAAACCTCCGGTGAAATCGTGGTTGCATCGCGTGAGAATACGGAGTATGCTCCGCAGCTTATACTTGGATGCACGGACGGCACGACGAAAACATTTACGCCGATTGCTGATGCTTATGTCTGCGCAGGGCAGAACGAAGAAGTCAACTATGCTGCAGCAACGGAACTGTATGCGCACGATGACTATTCGGGGGCACTGCCATATGGAGAGAACACAAAACGTATCTATCTGCAATTCGACACCACGCAGTTTCCGTCCAATGCGAAAAGCGCACATCTTGTGGTATATGCCAAACGTTCGGGCGAAAATTGCGAAGATACATTGCGATTGCATGTTTTCGGTGCGTATGCGAGTGCTTGGACGGAGAAAAATATCACATGGAGTTACTTAAAAAAGAATAACTGTCTTGCACACTTTTCATGGAATGACATGCCCGGCGGTATTTCCTGGGTTGCGCCTGAAGGCGTACCTTCGCAATTTGCGGCATATAACGGAAGATTTTATGAAGTAACATCGCTGGTACAAACAGCGCTGAAATCAAGCACGAGCGCTGCAGATTATACCACCTATATGACGTTAGCAAAAAACCTGATGCTCGATTTCATTAACGATGCAGGCGCGGGAACACCTTCCAATACGCAAGGACTCGAACCGGCAAACCGAATGTTGGAGTTTCCTTATATCTACAAGCATCTGCTGGAGGGGAATTTCATTACCCCTGATGAAAATGTAACTCTGTTGTCTTGGGTTTACGATGAATCGAACCATTTAAGTGACGAATCACAGCTTTTTTCGCCAAGCAATGAGGTTTTGAGTGATCTCGCGTATTATCACGGTTTTCGTCATCTGACAGGCTTCTATCAGGGAAGTGGCTTTTTCAGCGAGTTTGCCGCCTCGGAGAAATGGCGTACCAACTATGCTGCTCGACAGGCAACCGTGATTGATACCCTTGTCCTTGAAGACGGCGCTTATAACACCATCTCTTTCGGATATCCATCGGAAATGATCAATTGCGGCGTTGTTTTGCTTGCTTCGATGAACGAAGTGAGCGATCTCACCGCCGCCTACACACTTAAAACCAAACTGATAAAGCTTGCGAAATATTTGGTTGATTGCACGCAACCGGACGGAAAGCTCCCATATTGGGGTCAGGGTGCTCCTTCGGGCACACTGCCTGTCGTACAGACCGTTTTGGATGCCGTCGGCGATTCAATGGATGGAAATGCTACGATAGAAGCGCTCCGCTGTTTTGTTGCCGACATGGAAAACTGCGAGCTTGCAACCAATACTCGCTATGATATCAGCAAGATTGCTGTTGACCGTACGGGCTGGAGCGCAGACGATACAATGCTCTTTATGAACGCAAAATGTGGCGGTAATCATACGCATCGTGATGCACTTGCACTCTTATTATATTACGAAGGACGGCAATTGCTGACCGATACAGGCATGACCTCGTATGACAGCACTCATGCACATTTTAATTGGCAGAATTCTACAACACGCTCACATAACACGATTGAAATCGATGGAAAAGCACAGACGATCTATCAAAATTTGACGGATGTGGTTGACATGGGCGATATTGAGATGACATCCAATGGAGCGCTTACAACCATAGCTGCATGGTCCGATGCAAACAATGATGATACTTCGACCAAGAGTTTGTCTATGGATGGTGTTATCAATAACAGCGTATTCCACAGCACAGATTTCAGACATACACGGGACATCAGCTTTATCAAGGCGCTCGGTGATATACTCATCGTCACAGACAAGGTCGTTCCGAACGATACTCTTGTACATAGCTATACGCAGAATTGGCATACCGCACCGCATTCCGATGTCACCGTTGCGAGCGATGCTTATGGCACAGGAAAAACGAATTTTTCTAATGGAGCGAATCTGATCATTGCGCAGGCAGGTGATGCCATTGCAAGCCTTCGTACCGGGTATGATGCCACAGCGGCAACTGCCCCAACGCAGTATTTTGAGTACGCACAGAGCAAAAGCGGCACGATCACTTACCAAACCGTTCTCTATCCTGTCAGCGATGGCGCAACAGCGAGCATACAGCCGACGAAGCTGACGATGGACAATACCGCTGATGAAACAGCGCTTGCTACAAGTATTGCGGTTGAAGATAGCAGCAAACCGGAGCTTAAAACGATCTACCACTATCATTCATTTGAAGAAACACCTTCCACACGCAGCTTCGGAAGCTATACCGCAAATGCCTCTACTGCGATCTTATCGCTGAATAAGTCAGATAAGATCAGCTTTGCAAGCCTTACGAACGGCAGCTTTTTGCAAAAGGAAAGCGGTTTGATCCTTTCGGCTTCCAGCAAGATATCGGATCTTTCTGCTTGCATGGATGGTACGACCCTGCGGATTGAAAGCTCAGACGACCAGAGCGAATCTTTACAGATAAAGGTAAACTTGAGCGCACAGCCTGTTCAAAGTGTAGAACTTAACGGTGAAACAGTAAGCTTCACGCAGGCTGAAGACGGCACGGTCAGTATCGGTGGTGAATTTTTGTTGACACATTTTGACAGCGATGATTACCTTGCAAAAAGTACCGACTGGGAAACAACGCATGCTACAGCTGATATTGATGAGACGAACGGACTGCTTTTTGGCACGATCGATGGTTATGATCCCCAAATCCGTACGCAAAGTATCCCGTTATATGTTATAAAGAGCGGTGATGTCATCGAGCTTCGCATCAAAACAAGCATTACTTCCGGTGACTATTCTGCGATGCAGGTATTTTATATGACGGACTCCGATACAGGCTTCAGTGCTAAGAAATGTTTAGGAGATTCATCAACATCCTATCCTGCAGACGAATTTGTCACAATTCGTTTAAGATTCCCTGACACGGTTGTGGGACAAACGTTGTTGGCATTGCGAATCGATATGATAAACTCCAGCAAAACAAATCCGGCAAGCGGTGCTTATTGTATTGATTATATTTATATCGGCAGCGATTATAAAGCACCATCTGAATATGAAGATTCGGTTTTCTTTGACTTTACGGATACTCCTGTCGATCGCCTGCGATATACCGCAAAAACTTACGGTGACCGTAACTATGACGAAGGATTTTGGTCGTATAATGTGCAACGCTGCAGCGCTCCTGCGTTTGACGGCGAAAATATGATCCTTGAAATTGCACAAACCGTGGATAACTACTCTGCTACCGGTGTATCCCCCTTTGTTCAAACCAGCGATGCATCTTTGACGTTGGCAAATGCGGCTATGGACTACACGCCAAAGGACGGCGACTATATGCAGGTCCGTTTTGCAATGAAAAACTGTGCTGTGCGTACTGGAAACCCTGCCTTGCGATTGTATTTCAGTACCGATGCAAGCGGCTCTATGGCGGGAAGCATTACGAGGAACATTCCGATCTCCTTTATTGACAGCGGTGCATCCTATGTGATTACAGTCCCACTTTCCGACACATCGGCGTATCTTAACGCTGAACGTATCCGGGGCTTACGTCTCATGTTCCCGAACGTCAGCTCAGAAGAGGGGAAAACAGGTGTAATTTCAATTGATTATATTTATATAGGTGCGAAGGATACGCTGCCGTTCAAAGGCTACACCGTAACTTTTGAGAATCATGACGGAACTTGCCTTGATACACAGGTTGTTTTAACGGAAGAAACAGTCATTTACGCCGGTGAAGCTCCCACAAAAGCATTTGATGATAATAACCACTATATCTTCAGCGGCTGGGACAAGACTTTGACGAACATTACCGCCGATTTGACCGTTACGGCGCAATTTACCGCAGCAGCGCACAGCTATTCTTACAGCAGCGTGAGTGAAACGAACCACGAGGCTTCCTGCGCTTGCGGCTACAGCGTGGAATCCACCCATAATTACGATGGCGGCAAGGTCACGACCGCCCCAACCTGTACCGAAGGTGGCGTAAAAACCTACACCTGCGCAATCTGCAACGGCACCAAGACCGAAGCCGTCAGCGCAAACGGACACACCGAAGTCATCGACAGCGCCGTTGCTCCCACTTGCTCGGAAACCGGCTTAACCGAGGGTAAGCATTGCTCCGTCTGCGGCGAAATCCTCGTTGCACAAACTGTCATCGAAGCCAACGGACACACCGAAGTCATCGACAGCGCAGTTAGCCCGACTTGCACCGAAACCGGCTTGACGGAAGGCAAACACTGCTCCGTCTGCGGCGAAATCCTCGTGGCGCAGAACGAAGTCGCAGCATTGGGTCATACCTACGAAGCCGTTGTGACAGCACCGACCTGCACGCAAGCAGGCTACACAACCTACACCTGCGCAGCCTGTTCCGACAACTACACAGCGGACGAGGTTGCCGCAACCGGTCACAGCTATGCTTATACCGACCACGGCGAAATTCATACTATCACTTGCGCAAATTGTGACTACAGCGTAAACGAAGATCACAATTACATTGATGGCACTTGCATCTGTGGTGCAATTGAAGTCACCGAGCCGAAGTATGAGCCGAAGGACAGCTTAAAATTCACAATGTCGATCTCCGTCGGCGCCGAAATGACCGTTACCTATAACATTATGGGTGCGGACGTCAATTCCTTCGCTGATTTCTATCTCGAAGTCAAGAAGGACGTTGCAGGCGGCGATCCCATTACCACCGTCTACGGCATCACAGAAGACCGTGAAGCAATGACCGCAAAGGTCAATCCCGCAACCGGCGAAGCGCTCATGTACCAGGTCACCTACAAGGGCATCAACGCCAAGGAAATGGGTGACAACTTCTCCACGACCCTTTATGCTGTTGGCGAAGACGGCACGATCTACTATGGCACAACCGTTGTCGATTCCATCAAGAGTTATTTGGTTGGAAAGATCGATGCGGAAAGCTCCATTCCCGAGCTGAAAACCATGGCAGTTGATATGCTCAAGTATGGCGCAGCTGCTCAGGTCAGACTTGGATACAACACAGAAAATCTTGTCACCGCAGACCTGACGGAAGAACAGCTTTCTTATGCAACCG
>SVKY01000054.1 GCA_015068235.1 Oscillospiraceae bacterium | reverse complement strand
CGGTTGCATAAGAAAGCTGTTCTTCCGTCAGGTCTGCGGTGACAAGATTTTCTGTGTTGTATCCAAGTCTGACCTGAGCAGCTGCGCCATACTTGAGCATATCAACTGCCATGGTTTTCAGCTCGGGGATAGAAGCTTCTGCATCGATCTTTCCGAGCAAATAGCTCTTGATGGAATCGACAACGGTCGTGCCGTAGTAAATGGTTCCGTCTTCGCCAACTGCGTAGAGCGTTGTGGAGAAATTGTCGCCCATTTCCTTGGCGTTGATGCCCTTGTAAGTCACCTGATACATGAGCGCTTCGCCGGTTGCGGGATTGACCTTTGCGGTCATCTGCTCACGGTCTTCTGTGATGCCGTAGACGGTGGTAATGGGATCGCCGCCTGCAACGTCCTTCTTGACTTCGAGATAGAAATCAGCGTAGGAATTGACGTCTGCGCCCATGATGTTATAGGTAACGGTCATCTCAGCGCCGACAGAGATCGACATCGTGAACTTTAGGCTGTCCTTCGGCTCATACTTCGGCTCGGTGACTTCAATTGCACCACAGATGCAAGTGCCATCAATGTAATTGTGCTCTTCGCTTACGTTATAGTCGCAGCTTTCGCAAGTGACAGTGTGATTTTCACTGTTGTCGGCATAACGGTAGGTGTGACCCGTCGCTGCAACCTCATCAGCCACATAGCTTTCGCCGCATGCGCAGATGTATGTTGTATAACCGTTCCTTGTACAGGTCGGCTCGGTCACAATGTGCTGACATAGATGTCCGAAGGATTCGATCGGCAAATACCACTCGGGCAGAGGATATTCGCCTGCCGCATCCGCAAAAATCTTTCCGCAGCCGGAGCAAAGATAGTGCTCCTTTTCTCCTGCCTCCGAGCAGGTCGGAGGGGTCATCGGAATATATGTCATTTCATGCGGCAATTTTTCAAGTTCCTCTGTGTAGCTGTCAGAGCAGTTTGTGCAGGTATAGGTGGTGAAGCCAACCTCGGTGCAGGTCGGAGCTGTCACAACGGACTGATAATTATGTCCCGTTGCCGCAATCTTCAAATATGCCAGCGGCAGCGGATAAACAGCCTCAGCATCCAGGAAGGTTGTCTGACATTCGCCGCACTCGTAATACGCAGAGCAGCCGTCCTCCGTACAAGTCGGATCGATCTGGGGATGGTAGGTCAGTTCATGCGCAATTTTTTCGATCGTTTCGGTAAAGCTGTCGCCACAGTGACAGGTGAACGTTTTTACACCCTCGGTGGTACAAGTCGGAGCGGCTGTGACAACACCTTCATCATAAGCGTGATCGGTTGCGGGAATGGTTGTCTGTGCAAGCAAAATTTCATTACAGACGGAGCAATGCTTACCTTCGGTCAAGCCTGTTTCGGTGCAAGTGGGAGCAACAGCGCTGTCGATGACTTCGGTGTGTCCGAGCGCGTCAAGGATGCCGCGCGCTACGAGGATTTCACCACAAGTGCTGCAATGCTTGCCTTCGGTTAAGCCTGTTTCGGTGCAAGTGGGAGCAACAGCGCTGTCGATGACTTCGGTGTGTCCGTTGGCTTCAATGACGGTCTGCGCTACGAGGATTTCGCCGCAAACGGAGCAGTGCTTTCCTTCGGTCAAGCCTGTTTCGGTACAGGTCGGGGCAACGGCTTTGTCAATGACCTCGGTGTGTTCGGTTGCGCTGATTTCTTCGGTCATGGTGCCCTTGCAGATCGAACAGAGGTAGGTCTTTACGCCGCTTTCTGTGCAGGTGGGCTCGGTGGTGACGGTGCCGCTGTCGTAAGTGTGTTCGCCTTCAAAGCTGTAACCACAGTTGCAGCTTACCGTATGTGCTTGTGCGTCCTTCTGCGTATAAGAAAAGGTATGTGTTTCTTCTTCAAATGCCGCATAGACCGTCAAATCGCTCGTGACGGCAGACAGATCGACGGCATTACCATTGGCATCTGTCCATGCCCGGAAAACGTAGTGGTGGGTCTCGGTGCAGGGCTTGACCGGTGTGGTGCCGATATATTCTGCCGCTTCGCCTCTGCTGACTTCAACGCTTTGCAAAACAGTGCCATCGGGAGCGCAGAAGTTCACGGTCTTTTGCAGCACGCTTGCCGCATCCTGTCCGAGATAGATATAGTCTAATGTGACAGAACCTGAGCCTGCGGCTTCTGCCTTGATGTTGCGGAAGCGGAAGCCGAGGGAGGTGATGCTGTCGGAGGTGACAAATTCATCGTTGACAGGAATGGAGATGGTTTGGTAAACGCCGTTTTGCAAAGTATAGGTTGCGGTCAGATCGTAGCTGCCACGGGTAGAAACGCCGTCAACGGTGCGGTCATAGATCACGACGATCTCGGGGGTCAAGCCGTCGATTGCCACGCAGCCATCGACCTTGAAGCGGAGCCGGATTTCATCGCCTGCAACCGGCTCATAGCCCAGGGCGTGATAGGTTCTGTTGCTTCGGGAGATATAATAGCCGGGGAAGCCTGTCGTGGAGATCCACGGACCATAGTAGGAATTGTTCGTACCATAGGCAAGGTCTTCGGCAACAGGGACGACGAGGGTTCCGTCTGCATTGTTGACGGTGCAGTCGTCGTAGAGCTTTGTGGTGGTGCTGGTTTCGGAGGTTGCCCAGTTCGGGCTCTCCTCACGGTCAAAGTTGATGCTGTTATACTGCTCGGAGAGATAACGCTCCTGCGACTGCTCGGAGTTGTCGAAGTCGAAGAACAACTCGTTTGCTTCGCTCTGCGGCGCATCGGCAGCAGGTCCGACATAGACATAATCGATCGTAATACTGCCCGACTTTGCCGTGTCGATGAGCGCAAGGTTATAAAATACCGGACGGATGCCAAGAATGGTGCCGGCGTTTTGGAATGTCGCATCCGGGAAACCGCTGGTTGTGGAGCCGGCATCGATCTCGGCTTGCGTAAAGAAGGTGCCTGTGATGGTCATATATTCGCCATCGGAGACATAGTCTGTGCCCAAGCTGTAAGCATCTTCGTACATCTCAACATTTTCTGTGCCGTTGTTTTTGATGTACCACAGTCGGAAGAAAGCATTTCTTCCTTCAAATACCTTGAGGTTGTCCATCTTGAAGCGGACCTGCACGACCTCGGCGTTGGAGGGGTCATACTTCAGCGGTGTTCTTCCTGCACCGTAGGCATAAAATGACAGGTTTCTTCTTACGTCCTCGGTCGCCTTTGTGTAAATGCGCATCGTGCCGCTGAGAGTATCGACATAACCGTTTGTGGAATCCGAGGACAAGGTCGTGCCGTTGTACTCGATGAACTGCCAACGGGAATCTGCATCGAAATTGATGCCGGAATACTGGCTCAGGTTCTTGTATTTGCGGCGAGCGGTTGCATCGTCGTTGAAGTCGAAGAAGAGCTGCTTATTTTCGGGGTCATTGCTCCTGTCCTCGACATGAAGAGTGAAGCTGCCGACCATTGTGATGCCGCCTGCGGTATTGGCATAGCAGATGTTTACGGTATAATCTCCTGCTTTCGAGGAGTTGTAGCCGCCGACAAATTCCAGATAATAGGTGCCCGGCTGTTTTTTCTGCCAGCCGTCATAGAAAATTTCGCCGGAGTTGCCGGAAGCCTTAAATTCGAAATAAACACGCAGATCTGCAGACAAAAGCCCGATCAAGTCGTTCTGAGGGATTCCGGTGCCGGCATAATAATCCTTATGACCTGTCCAGCGCAGGGTCATCTGCTCGGGCGTGGTCTGATAGGCGTACAGGCGCAGACCTGCATAGTCGGCATATTCGGCATAAGTATCCTTCGTTATAGCGCTGCTACCCCAGCCCACGTCCGCAGTCGGGGTCATATACGGGTCACGGAACAGGGGATGGTAGCCGGTAGCGGCGTAGCGTGCATAGATCAGGAAGGTATTATCCTGGAGCATGTCCAAACGTGCGTTATTGTTGGTGGTATTCAGATCGTCGGTCAGGGGCAACCACTTCTCGAAGAAGCCGGTGCTTTGATAGGCGTTGTCTTTGCCAAGTTCCAATTCCGCAGGGGAGGTATTGGTTCCCCAATAGTCTCCGCTGCCCTTGCGAATATGCGCACTGACATAGTAGCCCTTGCCGCCGGTCTTAACGATATAAGTCGTGGCGGTCGTAGGTGTTGCGGTGATGAGCCAGTTGACATTTCTGCGCTGACCTGCGCCGAAATAAAGGGTGTCGTTGGCGTTTATGGTCGGGATTTCATCGCAGACCGTGCCGGTCTCGGTGTTGTACGAGAGGGTTCTGCCGAGCTTGTCATCAACGATGGCAAAAGTACCGTCGATCGAGCTGGGTGCAGTGGTTACACGGGTATAGCGGTAGTAGGTTTCCGTGTCGGTGACAGTTTCCGAGCCGTCATAGTAGTTCGCTTCCTCCAGTTCATAGCTTCGAGCAGACCAGTTCAGCCAATCCACGGAGGTGGAAGCACTGCGATAGAAGATACCGCTGTCTGCAGCATAGCCAACCGTTTCGGAGTTGCCGTAGTAGATGGTGCCTGCGTAGGGTTCCCACGCTTTGTTGTGTCGATATAAGGTGCTGCGGTTGTTGACTGCGGATTCTGCCTGATTCAGGAAAGAGATCGTCGGAGCGATGGTTTTGACCAAGGTCTCGTGATCGTCAAAGGCGTGATGCGGAATCTGCAAAATGTCGGACTGTAAATCCGCAGTCGGATACATGTCCATCAAAACCTCGTCTGCCAACTCCAAGTCGCCTGTGAGCAGAGCGGTCTTGCCGTCGAAGGTCATGCGAAGCACCGTAGAGGTGTTGTTCTCCTCGGTGTAGGTGCCGACGCAGGAGGCATCATTGAGAACCAAAGCCTTGCTGCTGGTGGGGGTATAGCGGTCTTCTACGGTGTAGAGCACATCAAACTGCACGCCTGCAATGTTGAAGCTCTCGCCGGTGTGCTGCTTGTAATATTTCGCATTCGGGAACAAGGAGGCTGCTCTACGGATATACTTCTGCGAAGAACCTTCGATATCGAAGTTGTACATGATATTTTGCAGCTCGATCTGCGTGTTGTATTTGTGCAGGAAACGGGGGAAGCCGCCGCAGTGGTCCGTATGCAGATGGCTGATAAACCATGTGTTGATATAGATCTTCTGACCTTCGGGAGTGCCGGTGATTTGGCGCATAAATTCATAAAGCTTTTCGCTGTCACGGTCACCGAACTGGTTGTAGTTGCCACCATCGATGACAAACAGGCTGTTATCAGGCATTTTTATGACAAACATCGAGCCTGCATTGCCACGGTTTTGGCTGCCCCAGTTACTCTCATATCCGAAGCCGTCTTCGGAAGCGGAAACGGAGTACATATACAGCTCTGTACGGCCACCGGTCAAGCCATTGCTTGTGTAGGTAAACTTCCGCAGAGTATCTACATGGGTATCCACAATGATAAATGTCTTGCTGTAGGCAGGGACAAAATAGGTATAGACACTGTGCGAGCCGTCAGATGCCAAATATTTGGCGTATCTGTTTGTGCCGCTCTTTGCGGCAACGGAGTTGGAAAACAGCTTGCTATAGCCAGCGGAAACCAACGCATTGCAGTAGGTTGTAAATTGCGCAGAGGTGGTGCCGGTGACGATGCGCATTTTCGATTCGGCAGCGGTATCGCCCAATGCGGTGCCGAGACCGCCGTCATAGGTCATCCAATCCGAGGAAGTGCCGCCGGAATGCGCCGGAACGGAAATGCCCGAAAGTGAGACTGCACGACTTGGCGCAGCCTGTGCAGGTACGCAGAGCGGTGCAAGCACCGTCGCAAGAATCAAAAGGAAACAGAGTATGCTTCGAAGCTTTTTGATCATAACGAAATCCTCCTTTGTGTTTTTATAATTGTACCATTATTTTGCAACGCTGACAAGAGTTTCGGTGTGTTATTGTGCATAATTTTCCGATTACGCACTAAAAAATTCCAATTTAACGGGCTGTTTGATCGTAGGGTCGTTAAGCCTCTGCGATCAAATTTCGATTTATCGCTGAGATTATCGTTTTACATTGTAGGGGAGGGTCATGGTCTCGCTGCGGCTCGGTCAGGTCGCGGCTCTGACAGCCCACCGGACTGTCATTCACTACCGCTCCCTCCGCTTCGCTACCCTCCCGCACAGAAAACGGTAAAATTTCGCAGCAAACCAATGTGAAAACGTAATATTTTACGATAGTCAAAAACAATCATGGTAGTTCCTGCACACGGGAGGGTCATGACCCTCCCCTACAGTGGTTGATACGTTCTGTTCGATAAATCGGAACTTGCTTAGGAAATGGGTTGACAATGGGTGGTGGATATCATATGATTGTTGCAGAAGCGTTGACTTGGGAGGATGAACATGGAATTTGCGCCGATCAACGGACAAAAAATTTGCCAATATGCCTCCTTGCGGCTTGGCTGGTGCACCCTGAAAACCAATGGCTGCGGCGTTTTGGCGATCTATAATGCGCTTGGTTTGCTCGGAAAAACCGTGCCCATTCAAAAAATTCTGCAATTTTTTCACGCATGGTACCGACCGCATTGGTTCGGGATCACGCCGAGACGGATCGGAGCTTTTTTGCGCAAAGAAAACGTACCGTTTCGGGTGCTTTCCGTCAAGGAAGCCGAAGCGGTACTGAAAAACGGAGACATTGCCATCATGACCTACTGGTGCCGCTGTTTTTGGGGAAGATTTGTCGATCCGTTTGGCGGCGCACACACCGTGTGCGTTCGTTACGACGGAACATTCAAGGTCTACAACCGCTTTTCCAACCGGGAAAAGGTCTACAGCTTCGATCGCATGGAGGAAATTTTGCGCTCTCGCAGGCTGATTAAGCTGTATTGCCTGCAAAAAACGGTTGAAAATCGTTCCGAATTATGATTAAATGAAAGAAAACAGCAGAGAGGAGCATTTTTATGATTTGCAGAAATTGCGGCACACAGTGCATGGACGGTACGCTCTATTGCGTCAATTGCGGCGCACCCCTGCAGGATCATCCGCCTGCATATTATGCCTGTCCGCAGCCGCCGGCGCACGGTTTTGCGCTGACTTCCATGATTTTGGGCATCGGATCCTTCTTCATTATGCCGATCGTTACAGGCATTTTGGCAATCTGCTTCGGCGCCTCGGCAAAGAAAAAAGGCAACCGTGAGAGCATGGCAACGGCTGGCATTGTTTGCGGCTCGATCGGGCTTGCGCTGTGGATTTTGATGATCATTTTGCTCGTTGTGCTGATCTCCTCGGGCATTTTTGAGGTGATCTTCGAAGAGGCGTTCAATGATCTGTATTCGCAATACATACGATTTTGAAATTTAGCGCTCGGACTTCGTGCGGTTGTGGGCAACGGTACCCCATTCGGGCAGCGGAAGCCTCTGCATTGCGCCAAATACCCGATCCCTCAAATCGGGGTAGTTTTCCTGCAGCTTTGCGATCAGGTCTTTGATCTCCTGCCGCTTTGTGCGCTTATCCGCAGGACAGCGATTGTGCACCAAGGGCAGATTTTCACGCTCGACAAAATTTGCGATCATTTTCTCGCTCAAATACAACAGCGGACGAATTTGCGTAACTCCCGTCCGATCCAAAAACGTCACAGGCTGAAAACAGCTGATGCGTCCTTCGTACAAAAGGCTCATCAAAAATGTCTCCACCGCATCGTCATAGTGATGCCCCAAAGCGACCTTGTTGAAGCCCTGCTCCAAAAGCGCCTGATTCAGCGCCCCGCGGCGCATTTTTGCGCACATGGAGCAGGGGTTCTTTTCTTGACGGTAGTCAAAAATAATGGAGGCGATCTCGGTTTTGACGATGTGATAGGGGACATTTAATTTTTGACATAATTCGGCGATCGGCGTAAAATCCATGCCAAAGCCCATGTCGATCGAGATCGCCGTCAGCGCATACGGCTGCGGATAATACTCCCGCATCGCCGCAAGCAGAACCAGCAGCGCAACGGAATCCTTTCCGCCCGAAACGCCCACCGCAATTTTATCGTTCGGTGCGATCATCCGGTAATCATCGGCGCAGCGTCGCACCATTCCCATCATTTTTTGCATCTTTCTCACCTTTTTCAGAAATTTGCCCAACGAGAAAACAAGAGATAAAACGAGAAAAAACGAGATTTCAAGAGTTCTCTCGGAGGAAAATAAAATTTTCAAAAATTGTGCTTGACAGCTCGGATTTTATATGGTATAAAGAACAGGCTGTGCGTATATTGTACGCATAAAAACACCGTTTGTCAAAAAATATTTTATTATATACGGAGGAAACATCCATGTCCACTACCCTGGTCAGAAAAGAAGATGTACAGCGCAAGTGGTATGTCATCGATGCAGCCAACAAGCCCCTGGGCCGTACCGCTGTCGTCGCTGCCAACATCCTGCGCGGCAAGGTTAAGGCTGACTTCACCCCCAACGTCGATTGCGGCGATTACGTCATCGTCATCAACGCCGACAAGGCAATCCTCACCGGCAAGAAGCTCGATCAGAAGTATTATCGCCATCATTCCGGCTGGATCGGCGGCTTGAAGGAAACCAAGTACAAGACCCTCATGGCAGAGCGCCCCGAGTTCGCCATGGAGCTTGCTGTTAAGGGCATGCTCCCGAAGAACACCCTCGGTCGCAATGCCCTCACCCGTCTGAAGGTCTTCGCAGGCAGCGAGCATCCGCACGCAGCTCAGAAGCCCGAAGCATGGCAGGACTAATCAGGAGGTAACAGACTATGTACGAGAGCAAGAGACAGTATCAGTACGGCACCGGCAGACGTAAGTCTTCCATCGCTCGTGTTCGTGTATACGAGAACGGCACCGGTTCCATCATCATCAACGGTCGTGACATCGACGACTACTTCGGTCTGGATACCCTGAAGCTGATCGTTCGTCAGCCGCTGGTCGCCACCGAGAACGTCGGCAAGGTTGACATCATCTGCACCGTCAAGGGCGGCGGCGTTACCGGTCAGGCAGGCGCCATCCGTCACGGCATCTCCCGTGCACTCCTCGGCGTGAATGCTGAGTATCGTGCAACGTTGAAAGCTGCGGGCTTCTTGACCCGTGACCCGAGAATGAAGGAGAGAAAGAAGTACGGCTTGAAGGCAGCTCGCCGTGCACCGCAGTTCTCCAAGAGATAATCAGATTGTTACAAAGCACTCACTTCGGTGGGTGCTTTTTCTATGTCAAAGGTCCCGACGGCTATTACAGCTTTCGGGGCTTTTTCGAACTGCCATTCTCATCGCAGAATCCCGATTTGTCGAAAAGAATGTATCAACCACTGTAGGGGAGGGTCATGACCCTCCGTGTGCAGGAACCACCATAATTGTTGTTAATTATCGTGAAATATTACGTTTTCACATTGGTTTTCTGCGAAATTCTACCGTTTTCTGTGCGGGAGGGTCATGACCCTCCCCTACGGTTTGAAAAACAAAACTCACCGGCAAATCGGAATTTGGGGAGTATTTTGTTGCCAAACAGGGCGGTTTACAAAAAATTCATGATGCTTGGGCAAACAGTTTCCAAATCTCGCCTTGGCAGAATCGGATTTATATGATATACTATTATCGATAATGAAATTTTTGGGCAGGTGAAGCAGATTGAAAGAATTATGGGCAAAAATTCGGGAGGCACTGGTTTCGGCACTGCCGATCACTTTGATCGTGTATTTGGTTGCGCTGCTTCCGGATTTTTCCTTCCGCAGCACCGAGATGATCAGCTTTACCTTCGGCGCTGTGCTGCTGGTTCTGGGGATCGGTTTTTTTAATTTGGGTGCGGACATCGCCATGACCCCGATGGGCGCTCATGTCGGCGCAGGGCTTTCCCGTCAGAAGAAGCTGAGCCTGCTTTTGACTATTTGCTTCGTGCTGGGTATGCTGATCACCATTGCCGAGCCTGACCTGCAGGTTTTGGCAAATCAGGTCAGCTCCGTGATGAACGGCAAGCTTTTGATCTACGTCGTCGGCTTTGGCGTGGGTGCGTTTTTGATCTTTGCCATTTTGCGCATCGTGTTCAAACAGCGGCTTTCCAATCTTTTGATGCTGTTTTATATGCTGCTGTTTGCCTTGGCGCTGATGCTTGCGGTCAATGAAAATATGGATCTTTTACCGATGGCGTTTGACTCCGGCGGCGTGACAACAGGTCCCATCACCGTTCCCTTTATTATGGCGCTCGGTGTCGGTATTTCCAGCGTTTTAGGCGATCGTCACAGCCAGGAAAACAGCTTCGGCTTGGTCGCTCTTTGTTCCATTGGTCCGATCCTTTCGGTGCTGGTGCTGGGCATTTTTGCACGCAACGATCTGAGCTACACCGTCAGTTACGGCTCTGTGGAAGGAGATGTTTTCAGTGCGTATCTGGAGAATTTCGGTCACGTTGCCGAGGAGGTCGCCATTGCATTGGGACTGATCGTGCTGTTCTTCCTGATTTGCCAATTCTTCTTCCTCAAGCTCCCGGAAAGGCAGCTTTTGCGGATCGGTGTAGGCGTCACCTTCACATATTTGGGTCTTGTGATATTCCTGACCGGTGTCAATGTCGGCTATATGCCCATCGGCTACAAGATGGGAACACAAATGTCGGCGCTGCACCCTGCGTTGCTTGTAGGTCTTGCGCTGGTCATGGGCATTTTGGTCGTTTTGGCAGAGCCTGCCATCCATGTGCTTAATACGCAGGTCGAAGAAGTCACCGGCGGCTATGTGAAGAAAAAATCCATGATGATCGGTCTGTGCCTTGGTGTCGGCGCAGCCATCGCTTTGAGTGTGATCCGCATCATCTTCGATTTCTCGTTGGTTTATTATATTATTCCGGGCTATTTCATTTCCCTTGCACTTTCTCTGTTTGTTCCTCCGGTGTATACGGCGATCGCCTTCGACTCCGGCGGCGTTGCCAGCGGCCCGATGACCTCCGGCTTTATCCTGCCGTTTGCTGTCGGCGTGTGCGTGGCTTTGCAGGGAGAGGGCGCAGTGCTCCGTGATGGCTTCGGCGTGGTCGCACTTGTTGCTATGACACCTTTGATCACCATTCAGCTTTTGGGCTTTAAGGCGATCGTTTCCAACAAGGTCAAAGAAAAGCGTGCAATGCAGCGCATTTTGCAGGCGAATGATGAACAGATCATCAATTTTATCTGAGGAGGCAGGTCTATGGCAATTACAGTCAATGAGTCAGCAATTAAAAAGCTGAAGCTCGTTATCACCGTCGTTGACCGCTCCAAGGCGGAGTTCTATTTGGACGTTTTGAGCCAATTCGAGGTCAATTTCCAAATGGCAACCGGCGGCAAGGGTACCGCAAATTCCGAGCTTGTAGACATGCTGGGTTTGAATATTCACAAGGCTGTGCTTTTCAGTGTGGTCCGGGAGGATATGGTGGATGCGATCATGAAATGCCTGGAGGAGAAATTCAAGAGCATCCGAAATGGCAAGGGAATTGCCTTTGCCGTACCCCTGTCCGGGGTGATCGGAGTAAATATGTATCAGTTCCTGAGCAACAATAAGCAAGGCAGGGAGGTTTGACCATGACGACCGATAATCATGAAGTAATTTTTGCCATCGTCAACGCAGGCTATGCTGACGATGCGATGGATGTGGCACGTGAGCAGGGCGTCCGTGGCGGCACCATCATCAGCGGCAGAGGTGTCGCAAGGGAGAACGAGGCGGCATTTTTCGGAATCTCCATCCACGCAGAGAAGGAAATTTTGATGATGGTCGTGGAAAAGGATATCCGGGATCAGGTGCTGCACGCTTTGTATAAGCAGATGGGGATGCAAAAGAAGGCACAGGGCATTGTGTTTGCGCTGCCCGTGTCTGATGTGGCAGGCTTGGTGAAGCTTCCCGAGGAAACGAAGGAAGAATCGTAACCGTACCGACAAAAACCGCCAAATTCCGATTTATCGCTGAGTTTCAAATTTTGAACTGTAGGGGAGGGCCACGACCCTCCCCTACAGTGGTGGATACGTTCTGTTCGATCAATCGGAATTTGAAATACAATGTGAATCAATCAAACGGGCGAAGTCGATCGACTTCGCCCGTTTGATTTTTAGGTTGCATTGTATCTGTTTCGGCATCTGCAGGACTGTTAAAGCAAACGTGCGGTCAAGCAGCCGACCAAAAAGCCTGTCAGATCTGCGATCAGTGCAGCAGGTATTGCGTAACGTGTTTTTTTGATATTCACAGCGCCGAAATAGACCGAAATGGTGTAAAACGTGGTTTCGGTGCTGCCCAAAACAATGGCGGCGGTGCGCCCGATCAGGCTTTCAACACCGTAAACGCTCATAATATCCGCACCGACTGCCAAAGCTGCACTGCCCGAAAAAGGTCTGAGAAGCAAAAGCGGCAAAATTTCTGCAGGGATCCCGACCGATGCGGCAAACGGTCTGAGCCACTGGCACAGCATTTCGAGCGCACCAGAAGCCCTGAGCATATGTACCGCCGTAAGCAGCACCACAAGCGCAGGCGCAATGGTAAAAATCAGCTTCAAGCCGTCACGTCCACCCTGCAATAGTGCAGAATATACGTCCTGCTTTTTGCTCAGCGCATAGACCGATACACCGAGCAGCAAAAGCGGTATCAAAAGATCCGTCAAAACCACCTCCTCAAGAGCTTTGCGGCGGCGATGCCCATGCACACCGAGCAGACAGAGGTGAGCCAAACCGCAGGCAAGACATCAAACGGCGCAGCAGCTCCCAACGAAGAACGCACGGCAGCCACTGTGGTCGGAAGCAGCTGAATGGAAGCAGAGTTCATCACAATGAGCAGGCACATTTCGTCACTTGCGCTTGTGCCGCCGGAATACATTTGACGAATCGCCGCAATTCCCATTGGCGTTGCGGCGTTTCCCAAGCCCAAGAGGTTGGCAGAAATATTGGCGGTCAGATAGCCCAAGGCGGTCTTGTTTTGGCTCGCTTTTGGAAAAAGCCGCCGAAAGATCGGTCGCAAAAGCCGCCCAAGCTTTTCGATCAAGCCTGCCTGCTCCATTACCTTGGCAACGCCGCTCCAAAGGCATAGTGCGCCTGCCAAAGAAATGCACAAGGTCACAGCCGAAGCTGCTCCTTCCAAGGCGCTCGGGGTCAAAACGCCCAAATTTCCCTGAAAGATCGCCGCCATGACGGAAAGCAGCAGCATGATGCACCAAACAATGCCCATCATCGATTCATCACCTCTATGGACAGCCTATGCTACAGGAAGAAGAATATGCAGACACTTGACATGTCGAAAATGTGTGATATAATGATAAAAAGAGAAGAAAAAAGGAGTGTTAACCATGAAAGCAAGCGGTATTGTCAGACGAGTAGACGAGCTTGGTCGTGTGGTACTTCCGATCGAGCTGCGACGAAGCTTGGACATTGAGGAACGTGATCCGTTGGAGATCACCGTGGAGGGCGATCGGATCATTTTGCGCAAGTACCATCAAACCTGCATTTTTTGTAATTCGGAAGAGGAACTGATCGACTATAGCGGCAAGCGTGTGTGCCGTGGCTGCTTGGCGAAGCTCAACCGATTGGATGATTGATAGAAATTTAGACACGGATCCGGAATCGCCCGAATCCGTGTCTTTCAAATATTAGTCGCAAAATTCCGATTTATCGCTGAATTTCAAATTTTGAACTGTAGGGGAGGGTCATGACCCTCGCGCACAGAAAACGGTAGAATTTTGCAGCAAACCAATGTGAAAACGTAATATTTTACGGCAATCAAAAACAATTATGGTGGTTCCTGCGCACGGGAGGGTCATGACCCTCCCGTGGTTGATACGTTCTGTTCGATAAATCGGAATAATCCGTGTTTCTCAAGTGCCGAAAAAGCTGAAGTGCATATAATCTTTATATCCGCTGTTCCAATTGACACCCCATCTGAAACCGTACTTTTCAAACGCGCGGACAACATCACCGTCGGGCTTGATCGAATACGGATCTTCGCCGGGCTTCCAATAATCTCCTACAAGTGCATTTCCGTCCGGATCGCAGTAGTAATTCTGCGGATAGTTGATGTCGATGGCGGTGCCGATGGAATGCTCAGACTTGCCCGACCAATTCCAGCCGCCCAAATAGCAGATCGGGAACTGCTCTTCACCATGGTAAATTTCATCGAAGATTGCAATCACGGTTTGCGCAAGATTTTTATGGACCTTGATGCTCATGGTTTTCGTGTATTTTTCGCCGTTGCTGCCTATGTCCCAAACGGTGAGCGTAACCTCCTGCATATCTGCCAAGGCTGCGTCTATATCATTATAGTAGTATCGGTGTTCATCAACATATTCACCGAAAACGTACATGCACTTATCTGTGTATGTATCATCAGCGTCGGGATAATCGGGAGAATCGGGAGAATCAGTCAGCGTGCAGGTGAAGCTGCAGGAAGCGGAAAGCCCGTTTGGCGTATGAGCGGTGATACTTGCCTGCCCTTCGCCGACGCAGGTAACAAGACCGTTTTCGTCCACGAGCAGAATGGAACTGTCTGAAGTGGTGTATGTAAGCGGCGCAGTGGGTTCTGCCGTGGCGATGAGCTGATACGTCTGCCCAACGTCCAGGTCCATTTCATATACATTTAATGAAAGCGTCACGGGTCCATCCGGTTCGGTGGGTTCTTCGCCCGAATCGGGCTCCTCGTTTGTATTGGGCTCAGTGGGTTCTTCGCTCATATCGGGCTCAGTCGGCTGCGGCTCGGGCAGCTCGACCATCTGCTCAATGCGGCAAAATACAGCGGCAGCCTCCGCCCGCGTTGCGGTTTTTGACGGCAAAAAGGAAACACTTCCGTCACCGTTCGGTGAACCGTTGAGAATGCCGCTGGTACGTAGAGCTTCAACCGATGATATTGCCCACTCGGAAATGCTTTCGACATCGGAAAAATTCTCGGGTGCATTTTCGTCCACGGAGAACACACCGCCGATCTTTTCGACATAAAATGCGATTATTTTTGCCATTTGTTCACGTGTAACCGGCGCATCGGGCGCAAATACACTGTCAGCGATGCCATTGACAATGCCGTTGGAAACTGCCCACCTGACATAGGGGGCATAATAAGCATCGTCGGGAACATCTATCATATGAAAATCGGGAAACAGTTCTTGCGTCCAATGCTCGACATCAATCCCCTCGAATCGACCGAGCACAGCCACAAACATCGCTCTTGTCATGGTCATATTTGGGCTAAACGTGGTCTCGCTCGTGCCTGTGAACAAACCTCCATCGGTCACAGTCGTTATGTACTCTTGCGCCCAGTGCCCCTCAATGTCTGTAAAGGAAGCCGTGACCGTCGGAATCGCAGCCAGGATCAAACAGATACACAATAGAACAGATAAAAGTCGATTTTTCATATTGTTTCGTCCTTTCAGGAGAATTATGTCTACCGGAATCATAACGCAAAAATGTAAAAATTGCAAGAGGAAGAAAAATCCCGAAAAAAACTTCAAAAAATGAAAAAAAGGGGTTGACAATTGAGAAAAGGCGTGGTATTATGTGTGAGCTGTCCGCGAGGACAGGGTGTACCTTGTAAATTAAACAACGAGAAACATGAACAAACACCTTGGACAATTTGATTAATAAAAACAAGTTGTTCTTTGAGATGTCAGTGCAAAAA
>SVKY01000053.1 GCA_015068235.1 Oscillospiraceae bacterium | reverse complement strand
GTTGGCTGCGTTTTGACACCGTAGGGGCGCACGACTCTGTGCGCCCGTGCAGGCACTTCGTGTGGGCGGACAGAGTCGTCCGCCCCTACAATTTGAAAAACAAAACTCACCGATAAATCGGAATTTGGCGGTGTTTGAACCTGTCAAAAATGGCAGCTCACTTCTGTAAGCTGCCACTTTTCATATTACAAGTGCGGTATGATCGGCATAACGCCGTCAACAAAGCCATAATTCTTGAACAAACGCTGCGCTGCCGGATGCATTACCGCCTGTGTGATGCGAAGCGTCTCAAAGCCCTGTGAACGAGCAATGCTAACCGCCTCGCCCAAAAGCTGCGCCGAAAGTCCGATGCCACGGTGTTCCTCAAGCAAGCCCAAAAATTTCAGCTCGTTACCCTCCAGCGCAACTACGCCCGTTTTCACGCCGCCCAAAACGGAAATCCGCACCGTATGAGTCTCTTCAGGCGCAAAGCCGAGTATCTGCAAAAGCGGTTTATCGTCGCCCGTCGGCGCACAGTACCACATATTAAAATCCTTTTTACCATCGCCACGCCACCACATCTGACGTCCGAGCGTGGAAATTTCGGGCGTGATATGCGATGCATCGTTGAGATATTCGAGTCGATAGCTTCCATTTTCGTAAGTAAGATGGGTCACGGCGGTATTCTCGCAATGCGCAACGGCTTTACGGTCGTTGGGATAGAACATTTTTTGCAAAATTCCACGCAGAACCATACCGTGCGAAACGATCACAACCGTTTTTCCCTCGTGCGAAGCGGCAATTTCGTCCAACGCCTGCAAAAATCGTGCGGTGTATTCCTCAAAGCGCTCGCTGTTTTCCACATGCCATGTCTCAGGATTGTGCGAAAAATCATGATTGCGCTCAGGGTCGGAATGATCGAGCCAGCCAAACGGCAAATTCTCCCAAATGCCCACGCTCATCTCCCGAAAGCGTTTGTCGGTCTTCAGCTCCAACCCCTTCGGCTTGTAAATTGCGCCTGCGGTACAGCGTGTACGTGTCAGATCGCTCGCAAAAACCGCATCAACATGGATCGATTCAAAGCGTTTTTTCAGCGCCTCGATCTGTTTGCGACCGTTGGGCGTGACAAACGAATCATATTGTCCCTGCAGGCGACGAAAAACATTACCTTCCGCTTCAGCGTGTCGAATCAAATAGATTTTCGTCATAAAATCACCACATGCTTTGCAATATCCTTCTTCATCTTCTCAGCAGCATCGACCGCATAGGACAGATAATCCGTGCCATCGGAGCCTTCCTTCTGCCAAGCGCAAATAATGCTTCTGGAAGCGGTGATGATCGCACCGTGACCGAATCGGTCAAAGGCAAATTGGACATTTTTCGCAGTGCCGCCCTGTGTGCCGTAGCCCGGGACAAGGAAAAACAGACGATCATATTTTTCTCGCAGCAGCTTTAACGTCTGCGGATAGGTCGCACCAACAACGGCGCCGATCTCGCTATAACCGTTCTTGCCGTAAAGGTCGCTGCTCCAGCGCATCACAAGGTCCGCCATCGCCGTGTAGACCACACGATCGCCCGAAAGAAGATCCTGCACCTCTCGGGAGGATTTGTTCGAGGTTTTCAGCAGCATGAAAATATTCTTTCCCTCACGCTTACAGTAAGGCAAAAAGGGCTTGATGCCGTCACTGCCCAAATAACCGTTGACGGTCAGTGCATCGCATTCATAAAGCTTATGCAAGCTTTGTCCGATGGGGACTTCTCCGAACATCGCCTGCGCATAGATCTCCGCAACAGGTCCGACATCGCCACGCATCGAATCGATCAGGACATACAAGCCCTGTTCCTTGGCGTATTTGCTCACACGCTGCATCACGGCAATGCCGTCTGCGCCGAGCGCTTCGAAGCAAGCGCTTTGCAGCTTGACGGCAGGTACGATATTTTTGAGCGCATCGATCAATTCCGTGCAAAATCGCTCATATGCTGTCGAAGCCGCCTGCAAACTCTGTCCATGCTCGGCAAAAGCATCCTGCACAATGTGCTGCGGCAGGATCGGAAGATAGGGATCCAAGCCAACCATGACGGGGTTTTTGAATTTTCTGATTTTTTCCTGTAAAACGTCAATTGACATCGAGCTCACCTCCAAAATTTAGTTTTAGTATACCATATTTTGATGAAATTGAAAAGACGATTTTCGACTTTTTTCGGGCAAACTATCCTTGAAAGGAGGCGGAAAGATGCAGGTAAAATCTTTTTTGTTGACATTAGGCTTGGGCATGGCTGCAGGTGGTGCAGCTGTGTTGATGATGCCGCAGAACTCTAAGGCTCGTAAAACGGCACAAAAGGCTGTTGACAGCATGGAGCAGACCGTGGAAAAAATGGTAAAATAATGCGCCGATTCCTGTGGTGTGTTGCGATACATCACAGGAATCGCCACGGCTTACATATCAGATAATTCCGATTTATCGGTGAGTTTGATATGACACCATAACCGTGTGTAAGCACTTAATAATACCAATCACCAATTAAAATGCTCAAAAGCATTTTAATTGGCAATATGCGCATTTGTGATTGGTATGAGACGTGTTTTTGCAATTCTTACTTTATAAGCGCAAAAACGGGCAGTAAAAAAGCGTTTTTTACTGCCTTCGGCGATTAGTATGACATAAAACCAACAAGGATGAGATCGGTTTGATCTCATCCTTGTTGGTTTTTAAGTTAGGCTATCAGCCCAGCTTGTAGATGGTCGTGGTCTGATTGCTGATGTTTGCAGCAATTGCGCCCTCGCTCGTCAGCTTGTAGCTGCGGAAGTTTGCAACAGGAACCTGCGTTACATCGCCAGCGTTGTTATCATAAACGCCGATATAACGGACGTTGCCCTTCGTGTCGCTGACGGTCAGATAGCCATGCGTTGCATCGTAGCCGATTGCGCCTGCATCGTCCTTGCCGACACGCAGACCGTTGTTTGCGTTGGTCGCATACAGGAAGTCAGAGGAACCGTTCGGGCAGAGCTTCATAACGCCATCGACCATGGTGACGGTCCAATACATGGTGTCGTCATGGGTGCCGTCATAGATCGCTGCATTGCTTGCAGCAGTGGTGCCGAAGTTGTTGAGCAGGACATAGTCCTTGTCGGTCATTTCGGGGTTGGAGTGCATAACGATAACGATGGTATCGCCCTCTGCCAGGTCAGCAAATGCGACCTCGGTCAACTCGCCGCCAAGGATCTTGCCGCAATCGTCGCACTTGTTGTCCGCATCAGCATCGGTGCAATCCGTTGCAGGAATGATCTCGACCTTAACTTCGTCACACAGGGTGCAGTTATAAATGATCTCGCCTTCAGCGCTGCAGCTCGGCTCGGAAGTGACTTCACCTTCATCCCAAACGTGGATGCAGGAGATCTCTGCGCCCTTGACGTAGAGTTCGAACTCATAAATGTTGCTTTCCTTCCAGCCATAGGTGGTGAAGTTGCTGTAATAGACCTCGAGTGCCTGGTTGTAGTTGCCATTGTAGTTTGCGCCGACATTGTAGATGTAGAAGCATGCGGTGCCTTCCTTCGCAACCAGCTTCCACTGGCTGCAATCGGTAGCGATGTCCGCAAAGGACAAGCCGTTGCCGGTCGGAGCGGAGGTCAGGAACTTGCCGTCAGCAGTCTGAAGCGTGAAAGCTTCCTCGTTGACGTAAGCCACGGTCATAACTGCTGCGCCTTCCGGAGCGGTCAGAACGCCGCCTTCGGGAGTAGCGCTGACGCCGGCAAGTCTGGTGCCGGAAGCGGTGGTACTCAGGACCAGCTTATCGGTCGGATAGTAGATCACGAGCTCAGCGCCGTTGTTGATCTGCGTGGTCAGAACGAAGGTATCGCCAAGAGTTGCGCCGCAAATGGTGCAGGTGTCATCAACATAGCTGTGACCCAGAGCAGCGATCTCCTCGGTCTTGCTTGCGCCGCAAACGGTGCAGGTGAAGGTCTTCACGCCGGCTGCGGTGCAGGTCGGCTCAGTAGTAACAGTGCCTTCGTCCCAGCTGTGCAGGCAGATAGAATCAGCCATTTCACGGAAGGTGAAGGTGTAGATCGCAGTGTTCGTGCCCATGCCGTAGCAGGTGAAAACGTCTGCGTAGAACTCGATGTACTGTGCCTTTTCGTTGTAAAGAACGTTTGCCAAACGGATATAGTAGCCGCCGTCAACAGCTTCGAGAACGAACTCAGTGTACTCGCTCGCGGCATCCACAAGTGCCATGTTGGTGCCGTCGCAGGACAGGTACTTGCCGTCTTCGGTAATGAAAGAGGTGATGCCGTTGTCGTTGGTCTCAACCTTGAACAGAGCAACATTGTCAGCCTCGCAAGCAAGCTTGTTCTCGCCGTTGAGAATTGCATCAGCAGAAACGAGCTGGTTCTTAGTGGAGCCGGAGGCGCTGGTGTAGGTGCTGATCTCGGTGGTCATGACCTTGCCATTTGCATCGTTGAAAATTGCAACAGTGCCTTCAATAGGCTCAGTTGTCTCGATGGACTCAGTAGTGGGCTCGGTAGCCTCGGTGGATTCCGTGGGCTCCTCGCTCTCGGAAGTGGGCTCGGTGGGCTCAGCACCGGTCTCGCCGATCAGATACAGGGTCGTGGTCTGATTCTTGGTATTGTTGGTATAGTTCTTGTAGCAACGGAAGTTCGGGTTCTGAACCACGGACATGTCGCCCATGTTGTTGTCGTAAACGCCGATGTAACGAACGTTGCCGGCGGGGTCATTCAGGCTCAGATAGCCCTCGGTCATGGTGATGGCAACAGGAGCAGCATCAGCACGCAGACCGTTGTTATTGTCGATGGCATACAGACCAACATCGCCGACACAGAGGTAAACCTGACCGTCAACGATCTTGACCGTCCAATACATAATATCGGAGAAAGTGCCGTCAAACTCAGCAGCGTTGACTGCGGGGGTAGCGCCGAAATTGTTGAGCAGGACATAGTCCTTGTCGGTCATTTCGGGGCTGGAGTGCATGACGATCACGATAACATCGCCGTCAGCCAAGTCAGCAAAGTCAACGGGGGTAGGCTCATCGGGGTTCACAGTGGGTTCTTCGCTCTCAGAGGTCGGCTCGGTGGATTCCGTGGTGGGAGCAGTCTCGGAGGAAGGCTCCTCAGCGCCTGCGATTTCACGGAAGGTGAAGGTGTAAATGGAGGTGTCGTTGCCCATGCCGTAGCAGGTGAAGACATCTCTGTAGAACTCGATGTACTGAGCCTTTGTGCCGTTGTAGAGGAAGTTTGCAAGACGGATGAAGTAGCCGCCGTCGGCCTCTTCAAGAACAAACTCAGTGTTTTCGTTTGCAGCGTCAACGATTGCCATGTTGGTTCCGTCGCAGGACAGATACTTGCCGTCTTCAGTAATGAAGGAAGTGATGCCGTCAACGGTCTCGACCTTGAAGAGAAGGACGTTGGTAGCCTCGGTCTCCAGCTTGCCGTCAGCATTCAAGGTAGCCACTGCGGACTTGAACTGATCCTTGGTCGTGCCGGAGGAGCTGGTGTAGGTGCTGATCTCGCTCGTCATAACCTTGGAATTAGCATCGTTGTAAATTGCAACATAGCCTTCCTTGGGCTCGGTGGTCTCTTCGCTCTCAGAGGTCGGCTCGGTGGATTCCGTGGGCTCTTCGCTCTCGGAGGTGGGCTCCTCAGCGCCTGCCAGCTCACGGAAGGTGAAGGTGTAGATGGTGGTATCGTTGCCCATGCCGTAAACGGTGAAGACATCTCTGTAGAACTCAATGTACTGAGCACTTACGCCGCCGTAGAGGAAGTTTGCAAGACGGATGAAGTAACCGCCGTCGGTCTCCTCGAGGACGAACTCAGTGTTTTCGTTTGCAGCGTCAACGATTGCCATGTTGGTTCCGTCGCAGGACAGGTACTTGCCGTCTTCGGTAATGAAAGAGGTGATGCCGTCAACGGTCTCGACCTTGAACAGAGCAATGTTGGTTGCCTCGGTCTCCAGCTTGCCGTCAGCATTCAAGGTAGCCGCTGCGGACTTGAACTGATCCTTGGTCGTGCCGGAGGAGCTGGTGTAGGTGCTGATCTCGGTGGTCATAGCCTTGGAGTTCGCATCGTTGTAAATTGCAACATAGCCTTCCTTGGGCTCGGTGGGTTCTTCGCTCTCGGAAGTAGGCTCTTCGCTCTCGGAGGTGGGCTCCTCAGCGCCTGCGATCTCACGGAAGGTGAAGGTGTAAATGGAGGTGTCGTTGCCCATGCCGAAGCAGGTGAAAACATCTCTGTAGTACTCAATGTACTGAGCCTTTGTGCCGTTGTAGAGGAAGTTTGCCAGACGGATGAAATAGCCGCCGTCGGTCTCTTCAAGAACAAACTCAGTGTTTTCGCTTGCAGCATCAACGATTTCGAGGTTGGTGCCGTCGCAGGACAGATACTTGCCGTCTTCGGTAATGAAAGAGGTGATGCCGTCAACGGTCTCGACCTTGAAGAGAAGAACGTTGGTAGCCTCGGTTTCCAGCTTGTTGTCAGCATTCAAGGTAGCTGCTGCGGAAGCGAGCTGCTTCTTGGTGATGCCGGAAGAGGAGCTGGTGTACTCGCTGACTTCACTGGTCATAACCTTGGAGTTCGCATCGTTGTAAATTGCAACATAGCCTTCCTTGGGCTCGGTGGGCTCTTCGCTCTCAGAGGTCGGCTCGGTGGATTCCGTGGTGGGAGCAGTCTCGGAGGAAGGCTCCTCAGCGCCTGCGATCTCACGGAAGGTGAAGGTGTAAATGGAGGTGTCGTTGCCCATGCCGTAGCAGGTGAAGACATCTCTGTAGAACTCGATGTACTGAGCGCTTACGCCGTTGTAGAGGAAGTTTGCAAGACGGATGAAGTAGCCGCCGTCGGTCTCCTCGAGGACGAACTCGGTGTTTTCGTTTGCAGCGTCAACGATTGCCATATTGGTGCCGTCGCAGGACAGGTACTTGCCGTCTTCGGTAATGAAAGAGGTGATGCCGTCAACGGTCTCGACCTTGAACAGAGCAATGTTGGTTGCCTCGGTTTCCAGCTTGCCGTCAGCATTCAAGGTAGCCGCTGCGGACTTGAACTGATCCTTGGTCGTGCCGGAGGAGCTGGTGTAGGTGCTGATCTCGCTCGTCATAACCTTGGAATTAGCATCGTTGTAAATTGCAACATAGCCTTCCTTGGGCTCGGTGGGTTCTTCGCTGGGATCCTCAGAAGGATCTTCGCTCTCAGAGGTGGGATCAGCGGATTCTGTGGTGGGATCGGTCTCGGAGGTGGGCTCTACAGCACCTTCAAGTTCATGGAAGGAGAAGATGTAGATAGAGGTGTCGGTGCCCATGCCGTAGCAGGTGAAGACATCTCTGTAGAACTCGATGTACTGAGCGCTTACGCCGTTGTAGAGGAAGTTTGCAAGACGGATGAAGTAGCCGCCTTCGGTCTCCTCAAGAACGAACTCGGTGTTGTCGTTTGCAGCGTCAACGATCTCCATGTTGGTGCCATCGCAGGACAGATACTTGCCGTCGGGGGTGATGAAGGAAGTGATGCCGTCAACGGTCTCAACCTTGAAGAGAAGGACGTTGGTAGCCTCGGTCTCCAGCTTGTTATCAGCATTCAAAGTAGCAGCTGCGGAAACGAACTGCTTCTTGGTGATGCCGGTAGAGGAGCTGGTGTACTCGCTGACTTCACTGGTCATAACCTTGCCGTTGGCAGCGTTGAAGATTGCAGTGTAGCCTGCAAGAGGAGCAGAGGGCTCGGAAGGATTCTCGCTGCCGGAAGTGGGCTCTTCACTCGGGGTGGTGGGCTCTTCGCTGCCGGAAGTGGGTTCTTCGCTGCCGGAAGTGGGCTCTTCACTCGGGGTAGTGGGATCGGTGGGGATGCTGATATTGAGCTTGTCGAACGCAGCAATGATCTTCGCAAACTCAGCACGGGTTGCATTGCCGGCAGGAGCCAGCTTGCCATCCTTGCCGTTGATGATCTCGTTCTCGATGCCCCAGTTGAAAGCATCCTTCGCATAAGCGCTGACGCTCTTGTTGTCGGAGAAGTCCTCGATCGCTTCGTCATCGGAAGCCTCGGGAGAACCGGCAAAACGCCAGATCATGGTAAGCAGCTGCTCACGGGTCACAAGACCGTCAGGAGCGAACTTGCCGTTGCCAACGCCGTTGACAACGCCTTCATCCTCTGCCCAAGCAACAGCATTCATGTACCAGTCAGCTGTCAAGTCGGTGAAAGAAGCCGGCTCATAAGCAGGGGGGCAGTCCTTGATACGATACAGAACCGTCGCCGCCATAGCGCGGGTACAGGTGCTGTTCGGCTCAAAGGTTGTGTTGGACATACCGTTCATCAAGCCGTTTTCGGAAACGTACTCGACAGACGGTGCAAACCAGTCGGAATCCTTAACGTCGGTAAACGTGCCGACCTTGGCAGCGAATGCAGACGGAAGGATGCCGATGATCATTACGACTGCGATAAGCAGCGCAACGATTCTCTTGCATGCGTGTTTCATTGTTTTTCCTCCTTAAATTTCCAAAATTGGGCACGCGCCCATGATTGGTCATTATTATTCTAACAAAAATTTACGCATAAAGCAAGAAAGAAAGTAGGAATATTTGAGAAATTTTGAAAAATTTACAGCAAATTGAGCGCGTCGAGCATATTTTGATTTTTGCCGGGTAGAAAAAAGAGTATCGAAAGAAGAATTTTGCGCCTAAGGGATTGTCGAAACCTGTTGCAAAATCGACACCGGTGGGGTATAATGCAGTTATTGACAATTTCCGATTTATCGATGAGAGCAGCAGTACGTATTTGTCATTGCGAGGAGCGAACACTCGCAAGGGGTACGCCACATCCGTAACGCTTGTTCCTCGCGAACGGCTGTGCAGGCGACGTGGCAATCTCAGACTAAAAGCTTGCTCTTTTTATCGAAATACGGATAAAATCGAAACATTGAGATTGCCACGTCGGCGCAAGCACCTCCTCGCAAGGACACAGACGGTAGTGCATACATCAGTTCGACAAATCGGAATTTAAGCGAGGTTATTATGGAAAAAATGACGATGGTCGCTCCGTGCCTGTTCGGCTTGGAGGGCTTGGTGGGCGATGAACTGCGCCGAATGAATTTTGAAAATGTCCGTGTGGAGGATCGCCGAGTGTTTTTTGACGGCGATACCGCTGCAATGGCTAAGGCAAATATCTGCCTGCGCATGGCAGAGAGAGTCATGATCCTGCTTGCACGCTTTGAAGCACGCAGCTTTGAGGAGCTTTATCAGGGCGTGAAGGCGATTGCCTTGGAGGATTTTATTCCCAAAAACGGCACTTTCCCCGTCAAGGGCTATAGTTTGGATTCTCAGCTGCATTCCGTGCCGGATTGCCAGTCGATCGTCAAGAAAGCGGCGGTAGACCGTTTGGGTGCGAAGTACGGCTTGACATGGCTGCCCGAAACAGGCGAGACCTATCAGCTCCGTTTTTCCATTATGAAGGACGTCTGTGAAGTCTTTTTGGACACCTCCGGCGCAAGCCTGCATAAGCGCGGCTACCGTGCCATCGGCAACGAAGCGCCGCTGCATGAGACGCTTGCCGCTGCGTTGGTCAATTTGTCACGCTACCGTGGACGCGATTTCTTCTTCGATCCGTTTTGCGGTTCGGGAACGATTGTCATCGAAGCAGCTCTGACGGCGCTCAACCGTGCGCCGGGCTTGAACCGTGAATTTGCGGCACAGAAATGGGCATTTGTGCCCGAAAATGTTTGGCTCGATGCCCGTCAGGAGGCAAAGGACAAGGAATTCAGGGGCGAATATCGCATTTTGGGCACAGATATCGACCCGAGCAGCCTCTCCATCGCCATTGCCAACGCCAAAAAAGCAGGCGTGTCGAAATATATCGAATTTCGTGAGGCAGATGCGACCAAGATCAGCCTGCCGTGCGACCGTGGTGTGATCGTCTGCAATCCTCCTTACGGCGAGAGAATGCTCGAACAGCGTGCGGCGCAGCAGCTAATGCGTCAGTTTGGCAGACATTTGAAATTTGCCGATGGCTGGAAGAAATATATCATCACCTCCGAACCGGAGTTTGAGCATTTCTTCGGCAAGCAGGCAACCAAAAAGAGGAAGCTTTACAACGGCAGATTGCAATGTAACGCATATATGTATTTTTGAGGTGGTAAAATGAAACACCTGTTTATCATCAATCCTGCAGCAGGAAAATACGACCACACGGGCGAATATTCTCAAAAAATCCGCCAAGCGTGCGAAAAACGCTGCTTGGCGTATGAGATTTTGGTTTCCCGTTCACCCGGTGATTGTACCAAGATCGCCCAGGCAGCGGCTGCCACCGGTGACGAACTGCGCATTTACGCCTGCGGCGGTGACGGCACGCTCAACGAGATCGTCAACGGCGTTGCAGGCTTTGACAATGTTGCCATCACCAATTTCCCCTGCGGAAGCGGAAATGATTTTGTCAAGGTCTTTTCCGATCCGTCAGCATTTCGAGATTGCGAGAGATTGCTGGATTGCGAAGAGGCAACCTTTGACCTGATCCGCTGCCAAAAGGATCATTATTCCATCAATATCTGCTCCATCGGCTTAGATGCCAGAGTCGGCACGAGCGTCAGCAAGTATAAGCGACTGCCTCTCGTCAGCGGCAAGGGTGCATACCTGCTCTCCACGGGCGTGAATATCTGCAAAGGTATCTCGGAGCATTATGTTGTCGATATCGATGGCAAGCGCTTCGACGCACAGCAGACCATGATCTGTCTGAGCAACGGCAGATGGTACGGCGGCGGCTTCAATCCGACACCTTATGCAGAAATTGATGACGGATTTATGGATGTTTTAGTGATCAAAAAGGTCTCGAGATTGACGATTGCAAAGGTTTTTGGAAAATTCAAGGCAGGCAGATATGCACAGTTGCCCCAATATATCACCCATTTTCATGCAAAAAAGGTCACCATCACCTGCGACAAACCGACCGAGATCAATTTAGACGGCGAGCTATTGATGTCGAAGGAGGCGACCTTTGAGCTGGTACCGAAGGCAGTGCGCTTTTTCTACCCCAAGGGGCTGACATATCACGCAAAAATTCCTGTAAATACATAATAATAAGAATAAAAAACAGCCGTCGGGGCTTTTTGACCTCGACAGCTGTAATTTTTTTAATTCTTCTCCTTTGCAATTTCGATGCAATTGCGCAGGTTTTCAAAAGCTGCATCGTTATCAAACACGGCGACAGCCGCATTCACACGATCGGTCACCGATTGATTCACAGGATATGCGCAGGCATTGGCATACCGGCAGTCCTTGCACTCACGATTGCACGAGATCAGGAAGTTTGCAAACGGATTGTCGTTTGCGCAGTTGACCTGCGCCGTTACGAGCAGGCGGATATCATAAAAACGGGACATTAAGCGTGCCGCTTCCTCATGAGAATAGCCCTTTACCAGCATCTCGACCATCTGGCTCAAGCAAGCCACATACTCACGCAGGGTAATATTTGCATACGGCTGCGCTGTCTTTAGGCATTCATATGCCTGTTGCCGATCACCCGTTTCCCAATGCGCATATGCCAAGCTCATGAGTGTCAGGAACCGATCCTGCTGCGGCTCAAGCTGCAACGGAATTTTTGTCATTTCGCTGAATTTCGGCACATCCCCAACCAGTGTCGGCTGCATACAATATGTCTTTTTATAAGCGTTCAGCTCGTCGGTATTTGCTTTGCGCAAATCTGAGCGCACGTTTTTAATTTGCATATTCAACCGGTAATACGAAGGATCTCCTGCAAACGAATACGTATGAAGCTCGCTCATGCCGGGCACGAGGAGCCTGTAGGTATGGAAGCCTAAATGCGACAGATCACGAATCAAAAGTGTGCGGTCTTTTTTCTTCAGATATCGCAGGATATAGGCAACCAGATCCAGATTGGTCAAATTGCTGCGATCTTCAAAGGGCTTGAAATCGTAGGAAGCCTTTTCAGCAAAGAATTCCAACGGATAATTTGCGTGTCCTCTGGTAAATGCCGATTCGATGTCATCAGCACTACGCTTTTTGCCGACATAAAATCCCTTGACAAACGGCATTGCCTTGATGGCGCAGCCCTGAAATGCTTCGGTCAAGCTGCGTTCGAGCGCAATTTCAAACACCGGGCTGGCTCCAAACATGATTCGACAGCTGCGCTCCTTCCTGTTGACAATTGCGGAAGCCACAACAGGATAGCCATCGCCCATGGAGCAATCCTTAATGATCACCATATAGCCCGCTGCTCTAACCTGCTCGATCACGCTGTAGGCTGTCTTAAATTGCGCAAGGTAGTCCTCCGGCACATCGGGCGGTGTCAGCTTGCCCTCTAAGAAATAGCGCTGACAATAACGCTCGACGATTTCGCTAAAGCCCTGCACGATCGCTTCCGCCGTCGAATTTCCGGCTGCCAAACCGTTGGTGCCGTACAAGGAACGCAAAAGCTGATAAGGAATGTAAGCCTTCTCCCCCGTTTCGGCATTGAAAAACGGAACGGTCTTACACGCCTGCACTGCGCCAAAGCCTAAGCTGCACTCTGCAAGATCCTCGGCGGTAAAATTCACATTTTCGGTTCTGTTCAGAAACTGCGCCATGCGCTCAAAATAAGGACGGTTTTCCTGCAAAAGCTCTTCACGGGTCATCTGTCTCATATCCGTAAACGCCAAACCGCCGGCACCTCGATAGCCGCTTTGCAGACGTTCCATAAGCTCTGCATGGCCGCTGGCGCGAGCGAGCTCCCTGGAAACACCTTTTCCATGGGCTGAGAGCTTCGTGCCTGCAATCGTGACGGTCACGGAATGGCAGTGCTCGATACCGGTTTCAAACCATTTTTCCTCAACATCAAATCCATGTTTGCGGAGCATCGACTGTATATTCTCGACCGTTTTGACCGGAGAATTATCCTTAAATTTTTCATCGATATGCAGCATAAATAACGCTCCCTTGGTTTACATTTTCAAAAAACGGAGGTGCACATCTGCGGCACCTCCGTTATTGTTAAAAATTACAGCTTAGCAGTATTGACCTTGACGCCGGGGCCCATGGTGGAAGCGACGACGCAAGAACGGATATACTGACCCTTAGCAGCTGCGGGCTTTGCCTTGATGACAGCGCCGAGCAGAGCGGAGAAGTTTTCGTTCAACTTCTCTGCACCGAAGGAAACCTTGCCGATCGGGCAGTGGATGATGTTGGTCTTGTCGAGACGGTACTCGATCTTACCAGCCTTGATCTCCTTGACGGCTGCGCCGACGTTCGGAGTGACGGTGCCTGCCTTGGGAGAGGGCATCAAGCCCTTCGGGCCGAGGACCTTACCAAGACGACCAACGATGCCCATCATGTCGGGGGAAGCGACAACGACATCAAAGTCGAACCAGTTTTCCTTGGTGATCTTTTCCACAAGCTCCATGCCGCCGACATAGTCAGCGCCGGCTTCCTTCGCTTCGTCAACCTTAGCGTCCTTAGCGAAAACCAAAACCTTGCGGGTCTTGCCGGTGCCGTTCGGAAGAACGATCGCACCACGGACCTGCTGGTCAGCGTGACGGGAGTCAACACCGAGCTTGATGTGGATCTCGACAGTCTCGTCGAACTTTGCAGGAGCGGTCTTGCAAACCAGTGCCAGAGCGTCAGCTGCTTCGTACTGTACAGCGCGGTCGATCTGCTTAGCGCTGTCTTTATATTTTTTACCTCTAAACAATGTTATATCCTCCTTAAAGTGGTGATGCGGAAATGAAAATCCTCCCACATATTGAGGTCTTTGACCTCGAAAAGCAACTTATAGATTAGTCAACAACGGTAACGCCCATGGAGCGGCAGGTGCCTGCAACCATGCTCATAGCAGCTTCGATGGTGGAAGCGGTGAGGTCGGGCATCTTCTTCTCAGCGATCTCGCGAACCTGAGCGCTGGTGATGGTAGCGATCTTGGTCTTGTTGGGAACGCCGGAGCCCTTGTCCTGACCGATGGCCTTCAAAATGAGGGTCGGGGTCGGGGGGGTCTTGGTCACGAAGGAGAAGCTGCGGTCGGAATAAACGGTGATAACAACCGGAATCTTGAAGCCAGCCTGATCCTTGGTGCGATCGTTGAACTCTCTGATGAACTGTGCAATGTTAACGCCGTGCTGACCGAGAGCCGGGCCTACAGGGGGCGATGCAGTCGCTTTCGCGGCCGGAATCTGAAGCTTGATATAACCAGTAATTTTCTGTGCCATTACTAAGCACCTCCAAATAATAATGTGGTGATACGCAAATGCGTATGTTTGGCGGGGACATGCCCCTCCCACGGCTGTTTCTTACTCGGAAACAGCTTCTACCTGATCGAGCTCAAGCTCGATCGGGGTCTCGCGTCCGAACATGGACACGATCACGCGGACCTTGTTCTTCTCGATGTCGAGCATCTCGACAACGCCGTTAAAGCCGGCAAACGGACCGTCTTCGATCGAAACGGTATCACCGACGGCATAACCGACAATGATCTCGCGCTTCTCAACGCCGAGCTGATACAGCTCGTCCTCCGACAAAGGCGTGGGCTTTGTACTGCCGGAGGTGATGAATCCGGTAACACCACGGACATTCTTGATAATGTGCCATGTGTCATCGGTCATGATCATTTTTACCAGCACATAGCCGGGGAACAGCTTGCGGTCATAGGTTTTAGGACCGTTGTCCGTAAGCTCCGTGACGGTTTCCATCGGGATGGAGACCGTGTGGATGATATCCTGCAGCTGACGTGCCTCGACCGTCTTTTCGATGGTCGCCTTTACGGTGTTTTCATAACCGGAATAGGTATGGACAACATACCATTTTGCTGCTTCTGCCATACCGAAATGAATTAGAACAGGTCGCCCAGCAGACGTACGCCTGTGGAAGCCAGCCAGTCAAAAGCGAACAGGACCAAGCCGACAACGATGATGGCGGTCAGGACGATGATGGTGTTGTTCAGCAACTGTTTGCCGGACGGCCATACGACCTTCTTCAATTCGCTCTTCATTTCACGGAACCACTTAGAGATCCGACGACCGGTACGGACGAAGAAATTGGGCTTCTTGTTAGTAGCTTCTGCCATTTCAAATCATCCTTTCATTACTTGGTCTCGTTATGAACAGTATGCTTTCTGCAGAATCTGCAATACTTCTTCATTTCCAGACGGTCAGGGTCGTTCTTCTTGTTCTTCATGGTGTTGTAGTTTCTCTGCTTGCACTCACTGCATCTGAGGGTAATCTTAACTCGCATATCGGCACCTCCTTAAAATTTTGCCTCCCTGTATACCTGCGGCCATGAAAAATTTTAGCCGACGCCGAAACTACGATGACGTCTTGTAGCAGGTGAAAAAGGGCGCAAAAAAGAAGCACCCAATTTCGCAGGTAAAGGCATTTTACCACAAAACAAGGTGCAGGTCAACCTTTTTTTCAAAATTTTTGCAGAAATTTTCCGATTTTTTTGAAGAAATCCGCATTGGAATCCGATGTTATGCACTCCACAAATCCAAACCCATCGCCAAATTCCGATTTATCGTTGAGTTGCGCACATCACAGACGTCACGACTACAACGCTGTAACGACCACGCGCAGCGAGCCGGGAGAGGTCAAGGAGAGGGCGGCTTTGCGGCGAGATAGGCAGTCACG
>SVKY01000052.1 GCA_015068235.1 Oscillospiraceae bacterium | reverse complement strand
CCGTCGCCGCCTACATGGAGGCAAAATAACGCAAAACGACAGCAAATCAATCACACAAAACACTGAAAAACAACATCGCAACCTAAAAATCAAACGGGTGAAGCCGATCGGCTTCACCCGTTTGATTGATTCATAGTGTATTTCAAATTCCGATTGATCGATGAATTTCAAATTTTGAACTGTAGGGGAGGGTCATGACCCTCCCGCACAGAAAACGGTAGAATTTCGCAGCAAACCAATGTGAAAACGTAATATTTTACGATAATTATCAACAATTACGATCGTTCCTGCACACGGGAGGGTCATAACCCTCCCCTACAGTGGTGGATACATTCTGTTCGACAAATTGGAATTTGACGGTATTTATACCAGTTCTCGTTAAAAAGGTTTAAAACCTTTTTATAGCGCCGCTGGCGCGTCGAGAACTGTATGAGACGGCGCAGCGTGCTTTTGCACGATGTGAGTGTGCGTAGCACACGGAATTCTCGATTAAACCTTTTAATCGAGAATTAGTATTATATCTTTTCTAATCTCGCTTGCTGAAAGAAAAAGTGAGCAAGGTTACCAAAAACCTCGCTCACTTGTTTTTTACTTCGTACCAAAAATACGGTCGCCCGCATCGCCGAGACCGGGGACGATATACTTATTCTCATTCAGTCTCTCATCCACAGCCGTAACAATGATATCAACATCGGGATGTGCTTCTTGCACTGCCGCAATGCCCTCGGGCGCAGCCAAAATGTTCAGCAGCGTAATATACTTACAGTCATATTCCTTCTTCAAAATATCAATTGCGGCAACGACGCTGCCACCGGTTGCAAGCATCGGATCGACGATAAACACCTGACGCTCAGAGATATCGGGCGGCATCTTGCAGTAATATTTGACCGGCAAATGTGTCTCTGGGTCACGGAAAAGTCCGATATGTCCGATTTTTGCCGAGGGAATCAACGAGATCATGCTGTCCACCATGCCCAAGCCTGCACGCAGGATCGGCACGATTGCCAACTTTTTGCCCGCCAAAACCTTGAACTTCGCAACGGAAACCGGTGTTTCGATCTCCACTTCCTTCGTAGGAAGATTCCGAGTTGCCTCGTAGCACATCAGTGCAGCGATCTCACCGACGACCTCACGAAATTCCTTAACGCCGGTATTCTTATCACGCAATCTTGCCAGCTTGTGCTGAAGCAGCGGATGCTCCAAAACCTGAACTTTTCCCATAATTTATACTCCTTCCGTCTTTTGCAGCCGTTCCCGCTCTGCCTGCGATAAGCGCAGATAATTCGGCACAAGCTCTGCGCCGTCAAAATTCTCTCCGCTCAAAAGCTTTTTCCTCGCCGCCAAGGCAACGCCGGAAGCTCGCTGCATTCTCAGATGCTCCGGTGCGCAAACACAGCCAAGCACCTCTTGTCCGATACTATTATAGCACAGCAAAGCGCCATCTCCAACAGTTATTTTCATCATTTCGAAATTTTTCAGCTCTTTCTCCAATTCTTCCAAGGAAATCGCACGGTCTTCACACAACCTTGCCAAATCTTTGCCATCGGAGATGAACAGCGCATTATACACCTGCTCACGTCTGGCATCCATAGCACAGCAGATCACGCCCTCAAATTCCATCGCCTGATACGCCATTGCCTCAAGCGTGGATACCCCCACGCAGGGCTTTTGCGCCCCCCATGCCATACCCTTTGCCGCTGCAACACCAATTCGAACACCCGTAAAGCTGCCGGGTCCCGAAGCGCAAGCAATGGCAGTTAACTCCTCGACCTTGCATTCGCAGTTATCCAAAAGATCCTGCGCCATCTTCATCAAGGTCTTGCTGTGGGTCTGTCCGCAGTTTTGATAATACTCTGCAATCAATGTATCATCGTGCAAAAGCGCAACCGATGCTGCCTTCGCCGAGGTCTCAAATGCCAAGATCTTCATCCCAACGCACTCCCTTCTATCGTAATACAGCGCTCCAGCTCGGAGCATTTTTCTATTCTGACCGTAATCGCATCTGTCATCATGCCGCTGACATTTTCGCTCCATTCAACGGCGCAGACGCCCTTACGGCTGAGGTAATCCTCCCAACCGATATCGAACAGATCATCTTCCGAATCCAATCGGTACATATCAAAATGAAACAACGGAACTCTGCCACCCAAATACTCGTTGACAATGGTGTACGTCGGACTTGTCGCACGCATCGAAATATCCAAGCCTCTTGCCAAGCCACGGGTAAACGCCGTCTTCCCTGCGCCAAGCCCCCCCCGATAGGCAATGATCTCTCCACCACGGAGCGTTCTTCCGAGCTTTTCGCCGATGTCCTCCGTTTGTTCAGGGCTGTTCGTCATAAATTTCATTCTCTCACTTCCTTCTGCGTTATTGTATCACAGATTGATTAATTTTGCAAAAACAACTTTTTGGGTTTACAGAATTGATTTTCGATGGTATACTTATACGGATCGGAGGTGATCGTATCAAGAAGCTCGGAAACAAAATAATGGAGATCTTCAAGAAGGGTGACATGATCCTTCTGTCGCTTTGCCTCATTGCAACGGTTTTCGGCATCGTGATGATTTATGCGGTCACTTCTGACGAAGGAACACACTATATCACCGTGCAGACAGGTGCCATGATCGCAGGCGTTGTGCTGTATTTTGCTTTCACCGCCTTCGATATCGATATCCTCGCAGGTCAGCGAACACTTTTGTTTTTATTCAACACTGCTTTTATCGCTATGCTGCTCATTTGGGGTATCCAAGGCTCGACCGGTAACCGTAGCTGGCTCTCCTTCCCTTTCCTGCCGTTTAACATCCAGCCTGCTGAGGTTTGTAAGATCACCTACATCATCATCCTCGCAAAAACAATGAGCATCCACCAAAACCGCATTTCCTCACCACGCTCGGTTCTTCCGCTGACGGCAAATATGCTCTTCATCGTCGGCTTGATCATCTTCATTTCGAGCGATACCGGCGTTGCGTTGATCTTCATCTTTATTTTCCTGACGATGGCATATGTCGGCGGTGTCAATCTTTGGTGGTTCTTGGGCGGCGCCGGTGCGATCGCAGCCGCAGCCCCCTATATTTGGATCTACGCCATTCGTTCCGACCAAAAAAAGCGTATCTTGGCGCTGTTTGATCCCAGCATTGATCCGACCGGACAAAATACCTTGTGGCAAACGAATCAGAGCTTGAAAGCGCTGCAAAACGGTGGTATCTCCGGCATGGGACTCTTCAACGGCAACCTGAGCGAAGGTGGCTTACCTGCTAAGCATACAGATATGATCTTTTCCGCAACCGGTGAACAGCTCGGTATGCTCGGCTGTCTGTTTATCCTGCTGATCCTGTTGGCGATCGTAGCACGCATCATCTATGTCGGTATGAAATCCCCCGACTATATGAATCGCTTGATCTGTCTCGGTATTGCCTCAATGCTGCTGTTCCAGATTTTGATCAACATCGGTGTTTGCTTGGGTCTTGTCCCTGTCATCGGTCTTGCGCTTCCGTTCATCAGCTACGGTGGCAGCTCGATTTTGACCTCGTTTATTGCGATGGGTGTTGTCTCAGGCATCAAAATGCGCCCATCACGCGAGATCAGCGCACACTATATCAGACCATATTAAAAAACTTCCACCTGAAAACGGCGGAAGTTTTTATATTCAGCTTGCCATAAATTATTCCCAATGCTTTGTTACGCTTCCGTCGCTTGCGACGCTGAGCATGGGTTCTCCATCCTTAGAGAGATAACAAAGCTCAACTGTCAACTCAGGAACGCCGCAGATGGCTGAAACATCCAGCGCAAAAATCTGCGCTTGTGTCAAATAGGTAGATGTATCTGTATAGATGCTCTGAGCCGATTGCAACGAAAAGGAAGTCGTTTTCGACAGGATCAGAAGCTGCTGCTCGGCATCGTATTGCGCAGTAAAATCGGAATACTTTTCTGCGGCGTAAGTTTCAACATCTGATTTCGGCTGCGTTGTCAATATGCTTTCTGTCTGCGTTGTGTCTGCCTCCATTGAAAGAAGCGAGATAACAAGGTACACACCGACAATTAAGCTGACAAGCAGTACAAATATTGCGGCAAATATCAACAATCTTTTCATGGTATTCCAACCTTCGTTTGTATTAAACAGCTTGCAGCGTGGTCAGGCTCAACAGATCGGAAAAGGCTTCATGGTATAACGGCTCATTTTCAATTGGACATAGGACCGTTACGGCATAACAGAAGTCTCCGTCATAAAACAGCTTTCCGCTGCACGATAGGGTACCTTCTTCACCGACTGCGTGGTAAGCAAAACGGTATTCCTCCTGCGGAAAGGTCTGCAAGCAGATCATTGAGAGTGAATTTTTGCTGTGACCGGTCAATTCTTCGACAGCAGCATCTAAGCTTTCGGCTTCAAATATTTCCTGATAGATCTCAAAATCATCGTGCGAAAATACTGCGCAGCAACCATCCTTGCAGGAATCTGTCAAAACAGCCTCCTGCGGAATTTCGGCTTGCAGATAAAATGCAGGAGAAGCAATTTCCTCATAGCTGTCAGCGACACACTCAAATGTGACAGAATCCTTGACACAGCAGCCGTTTAAGAATATAATCAAAGCAAACACAACAGGCAAAAACCGTTTCATAAGAATACCTCCAAAGGGGTGAAGTGATGTTCTATTTATATTTCGGTTATTTGGCAGTTATGAATGCTCTGGAATTTATTCTGATGCTTGCGGACAAGAATTTTGCAAGAAAACGAAAATGGCGCATTTCCGAAAAAACACTGCTCTTAGTGGCGATTTTCGGTGGTGCACTCGGTGGATTCATTGCAATGTATTTGGCTCGGCATAAAACAAAGCATTGGTATTTTGTTCTGATTATGCCGATGTTTACAGCTGTTTATCTGATTTTAAGTTATATTTTACTTCAGCAGGGCTTAATCAGCTTTTAAGCTTGTGCTTTTTGCCGTCAGGGGTAACGATGTAGGTGTTGTCGAGTTGGGCTCGCAGATTTTGACGGATCGAAGCGAGATAAATGCCTCTTAGCTCGTCACGCTCTTTGAGTTCGTCCTCGGTTAGGCCCTCGGCTTTTGCCTTTTTTGCAAGCTCGTTGATACGAGCGATGACTTCGTTCATGTTCATATGATCATCTCCGTGCATATCTTACCCATTTTCTGCACAAATGTCAAGAATCACTTGTCACAAATCGATTTTTGGGCTATAATGACATGGACAAATGGAGGAATATTATGAAAGTATTGATCATTGGCGGTGGTGCTTCGGGCATGATAGCTGCGTTGAATGCCTCGTTGGAGCATGAGGTGATCTTGCTCGAGCGGCAATCACGCATGGGGCGCAAGCTGCTTGCAACAGGCAACGGCCGCTGCAATTTAACGAATATGCAGCTTTCAGAGAAGAATTATCATGGCGAATGTGCGGAATTTTGCCGCTACGCATTGCAACATTTTGATGTGGAGAAAACACTGTCATTTTTCCGTTCCTTGGGTCTTTTGACGGTTGCTGAGAGCAATGGAAAAGTTTATCCATATAGTGACAGCGCAAACTCAGTGGTTGATGTTTTGCGTCTGCCGTTGGAGCAGAGGGAAAATGTCAGGATCGTTACAGGCTGTGAGATTCGTTCGCTTACAAGAAAAAAAGGAAAATTCATTGCAGTTTCGGACGATGAAACCTTTGTAGGGGATAGTGCGATCATTTGTTGCGGAGGTGCTGCAGGCGCAAAGCTCGGCGGTACAGATTTAGGCTACAAATTGCTTGCTTCGTTTGGACATAGCAGAACAAAATTGTATCCGTCTTTGGTGCAGCTTCGCACAGATACGACCTTCGTTCGATCGTTAAAGGGTGTGCGTGCCGATGCCATGGTAAAATGCGGCGGTATTTCAAACCGCGGCGAGATCCAATTTACGGATTTTGGAGTTAGTGGACCAGTTATTTTTGAAATATCAAGAGATATTTCCGAAAATGATATGATGCTGATTGACTTTTTGCCCGATATTTCGAAAGAGGAAATATTGGAATTATTGCAAAACCGCATCCATACGATGCCAAATTTGAAAGCAGAGGACTTGATGACAGGACTTGTGCATAACCGTTTGGGAAGAACGATTTTGCGTGTGTGCGGATGTTCTTTGGAATGCAGTTGTGCTGAGCTTACAGGAAAGCTGGAGGAGATTGCAAGCGCCACGAAGCATTTTTCTGTGCGAGTTCTTGGCTCTATGGGAATGGAGCAGGCGCAAGTGACAGCAGGCGGCATCAAAACGGATGAATTTCGTGCCGACACGCTCGAAAGCCGAATTTGCAAAGGTTTATATGCCGCAGGAGAGGTCTTGGACATTGACGGTGATTGCGGCGGCTACAACCTGCAATGGGCATGGTCTTCGGGCTTCTTGGCAGGAGAATTGAGAGGAAATACATGATAAGGATCAGAGAGATTATTTTGCCTGCGGAGCATGACCAAACGGCGCTGTTATACTGTGCTGCGCAGGCATTGCGTATCAAACCGTCAGATATCACATCGCTTCAGATTTTCAGGCGTTCGATCGATGCACGCAAAAAGCCCGATTTGAAATGGGTTTACACGGTCGATGTGACATTAAAAATGAGCGAAAAGCGTCTGATGAAGGGGAATCGTAACCGAAAGATCACGTTGGAAGAGCCGTATTATTATCGCATTGAAAAGAAAACATCGGAAGAACGTCCTGTAATCGTGGGTTTTGGACCTGCAGGGATGTTTGCGGCACTTGTGTTGGCGAAGGCAGGATTAAGACCGATTATTTTGGAACGAGGTGCAACGGCTCCCGAAAGACAGGAAAAGGTGGAAGCTTTTTGGAACGGTGGTAAGCTCGATCCTGAGAGCAATGTACAGTTTGGCGAAGGCGGCGCAGGAACATTTTCCGACGGAAAGCTGAATACGGGAACAAAAAACGTGCGTTCACGCTGGGTTTTGGAACAATTGGTGCACTTTGGCGCATCTGAGGAGATTCTATATGACGCAAAGCCGCATGTCGGAACAGATGTGCTGTTTACTGTCGTTCAGAATTTGCGCAACCGAGTGATCAAGCTTGGTGGCGAGGTTCGATTCGGTGCTAAGATGACGGAGCTGATATTCGACAATGGACAACTGAGCGGTATTTCTTATGTTCAAAACGGCATAGAAGAGCGTTTGGCTTGCAAGCATTTGATTTTAGCGATCGGTCATAGCGCAAGAGATACCTTCCGTCAGCTTCACGAGCAGGGCATTACAATGGAACCGAAGCCCTTTTCCATGGGTGTTCGCATCGAGCATAAGCAATCCATGATCGACCTTTCGCAGTATGGAAGTAAGCGCCCGAAGGGCATTCCACCTGCGGATTACAAGCTTTCGGTGCATTTGCCCGATGGAAGCTCCGCTTATACCTTCTGTATGTGTCCGGGTGGCTATGTTGTTGCTGCGGCATCGCAAGAAGGTGGAGTCGTCACGAACGGAATGAGCTACAGCGATCGTGACGGCGAAATGGCAAATTCAGCCCTTTTGGTGACACTTAAACCTGAGGATTTCCCCGATCAAAGCACATTGGGCGGCATGTATTGGCAAGAGGAAATGGAGCAAAAGGCGTTTTTGCTCGGAGGCGGCAATTATTGCGCACCTGCGCAGAAAGTTGGAGATTTTTTGCAGCATCGACCGTCTGTCAGCGTTGATGGCACTTATCGTCCGGGGCTGACGCCGTGTAATCTGCATGAGCTGTATCCCGAAAAGATCACAAAAACCTTGGAACAGGCGATCATTGCATTGGAGGAAAATTTGACGGGTTTTTCGGATCCCGAGGCAGTTTTGACCGCACCCGAAACGAGAAGTTCATCTCCTGTTCGCATCGTTCGTGGCGAAAATTGTCAAGGCTCGATCAGGGGTCTTTATCCGTGTGGAGAGGGCGCAGGCTACGCCGGCGGCATTATGTCGGCAGCAGTTGACGGGATGATTTGTGCCGAGGCGCTGATCAAACAAATATAATTTTTGCGGCAGATCGAAAAGACTTCGATTTGTCGCACTTTTTTGAAAAAAGCATTGCGATTTGCTGAACTTTGTAGTATGATAAATATGGCACCTTATATCATGCTGATACATACAATGGCATGAGGTGGTGTTATGGCATTAACGATATTGATCGCTGGCTTGGCGGTGTGTGGGATTTTTTTGGTTGCTTGGTCGCTCACAGAAGCGTTTGTGATCAAAATACCGCTTGATTCTGTCCATATTTTTTATCTTCACGGCTCGGATGCTGATGTGGAACAGCAGATGCGTTCATGCCTATGGATGAAAAACCGTCATGGCTTGCGTGGACGGCTGTTGTTTGTCGATTGCGGAATTTCACCGCAAGCGCAGATTACAGCGCAACTTATGTTAAAAGCTGACGACAATATACACATATGTGCGAAGGAACAGGTTGCCCAATATATAAAGGGAGAGTGCGAAACGCTTGGAGCAGGAACTCATTAGCGGAACGATTGCCGCAGTTGTATACCAAAATCAAACAAACGGATATGCAGTGATCAAGCTTGACAGCGAAGATGGTGAACTGATCACGGTCGTTGGCACGATCCCGGCAGCTGTTGCAGGTGAACGCTTGATCGTTACGGGCAGGTGGACAACGCACACCTCTTACGGCAAGCAGTTTGAGGCGGAGTTTTTAGACCGCCTGCTTCCAGATACAAAAGGCGAGATTTTAGCCTATCTTTCCTCCCGTGCGGTCAAGGGCATTGGGGAAAAAACCGCTCAGAAGATCGTTGAGCGTTTTGGCGAGCAATCTTTGAGAATTTTGGAATCTTCGCCCGAACGCTTGACGGAAATTTCCGGAATCTCCATGAAAAAAGCGTTGGAGATGGGCACTTCCTTCCGAACGCAGGTCGGTGTGCGCCGTTTGATCGAATTTGTTGCGGCGTATCATATTCCTGCGGAGATCGCCGTCAGAGTTTACCGAGTTTACGGCGAACAAGCGATGGATATGGTGCAGGAGAACCCTTATTTATTGACTCAGCCGCAATTTGGAACCTCATTTACCTCTGCTGATACGATGGCGTTGGAGCTTGGCTTTGATGGCGAGGATGCACGCCGTGTGGAAGCTGCGGTCATTTTTGAACTGAGATACAATCTCAATAACGGACACACATTCCTGCCACAGGATAAGCTTATTGCCGCAACAGCGCAGCTTTTGCAGCTATCGGAAACCGTGATTCGAGAAGCGCTTGATCGCTTGTACGAAACAGGGCAGCTGATGTGCGACGAAATTCGTGGCTTGCATGCGGTTTATCTTCCTGAATATCACGAGGCAGAGAGTTATATTTGTGCTCGTGTGCTGTCTATGGCACAAGCTCAGATTGATGATCTGCCCACTCCGCAAAGATTTATTGACTCCATTGAGAGAAAAACAGGCTTGACCTATGCCGAACGCCAAAAAGAAGCAATTTGCGCAAGCGCAGAACGAAAAATGCTGATCTTGACAGGCGGTCCCGGCACCGGAAAAACAACCACACTTGCAGGCATCCTTGCGCTATATGCGCAATTGGGCAGGAAAACGCTGCTTGCAGCTCCGACAGGTCGTGCGGCGAAGCGCTTATCTGAACTGACAGGCTGTGAAGCATCTACCATTCACCGCCTTTTAGAGGCACAAATTTCTCCCCATACGGGTGAAATGTATTTTGTGCATGATGAAGACGACCCTCTCAAGTGTGATACGGTGATCGTTGACGAGATGTCGATGGTGGACGTGCTTTTGATGCACAGCTTGCTTCGTGCGCTCCCCGAAAATGCAACGTTAATTTTGGTCGGTGACCCCGATCAGCTTCCGAGTGTGGGCGCAGGTAATTTATTTTCAGACTTGATTCGAAGCGGCATGGTCTATACGGTTGCTTTGACTGAGATTTTCAGACAGGCTCGTGAGAGCTTGATCGTTATGAATGCGCATGCAGTCAATCACGGCGAGCTTCCGAATTTGAGCGTGAAGGACAAGGACTTCTTTTTCATGAAACGCCGTTCACCTGATGCTGTTGTGCAGACGATCTCGGAGCTGTGCGCGGTTAGATTGCCCAAAAATATGGGCATTGCGCCAAGTGAGATTCAAGTCATATCGCCGACAAGAAAAGGAGAGACAGGCACAATCAACCTCAACCGTGCACTGCAAGTTGCTCTCAATCCGAAAGCTCCAGGCAAGAAAGAAAAGCTTTACGGCGATATGTGCTTCCGTGAAGGTGATCGAGTGATGCAGATCCGTAATAACTACGATATGGCGTGGACTCGAGATGGCGGAACGGTCGGAACCGGCATTTTTAACGGTGACATTGGTACGATTATTAGGATCGATCCGCAGCAGGATGCGATTTATATCCGTTTTGATGATCGTGTTGCGGTCTATGATTCGGATATGCTGCCAGAATTGGAGCTGGCTTATGCCATCACAGCTCATAAAAGCCAAGGAAGCGAATATACCGCTGTGATTTTTGTTCCGTACGCAGGCGCACCGATGCTTTTGACACGAGGCGTGCTGTACACGGCGATCACGAGGGCGAAGAACCTCTTGATCATGGTCGGTAACGAGGAGATCGTTGCGCAGATGACAGCGAATAATAAGCGAAACAAACGCTACAGCGGATTACGCTTCCGCTTGATCGGAGAAGTGCAATGAAGCTGATCACATGGTTTCTTCGGCTGCTATATCCGCCGAAATGTGTGTTCTGTGGAAAGCTTTTGAACGAGGAAGAGACAGATCTGTGCGCTGTTTGCAGACGCGAGCTTCCACGCTGCAAAAATAGCTTTAAGCGTGGCGAATGCTATCAGGAATGTTTCTCTGTCTACTATTATGAAAAACAGGTTGCAGAATCTGTACGGCGCTTCAAATTTTGTGGACAATCTCAGTTTGCTGATGCTTACGGCAGGCTGATGGCAATGCTGATCTTAGAAAAAGAAATTGACTTTGATCTGCTGACATGGGTGCCACTGAGCAAGCGCAGAGAAAGAGACCGTGGTTACTGCCAAACAAAGCTGATTGCAAAATCAATCGCTTCGGAATTGGGAATTGAAACGATTCCGCTTTTGATAAAAACCAAGGACAACGATGCGCAAGCAACACTAAAAAAGTTCTCTCAGCGCAAGGATAATGTGGTGGGTGCGTATCGTGCGATCCATAATGAGCTTTTTGCAGGCAAACGAATTTTGCTGATCGATGATGTGGTGACAAGCGGTGCAACACTGAGCGAATGCAGCCGTACGTTGAAAAATGTCGGTGCAAAAAGTATAACCTGTGTGACCTTGGCTGCCACTCGGGATTAATAAAACGATGTAGGTGAGTGTATGATATTTTTCTCAAGGGATTTGGGTATCGATTTAGGTACCTCCAATGTTCTGATCTATGCAGCCGGAAAGGGCGTTGTGCTGCGTGAGCCTGCGGTGATTGCGCTCGACAAAAACACAGGCAAGGTTTTGCAGGTTGGCGCTGCAGCTCGCAATATGTTGGGAAGAACTCCTGGCAACGTGGTAGCGATCCACCCGATGCAAGACGGTGTGATTTCAGACTATGAGCTGACAGCGAAGATGCTGACAGAATTTATAAAACGAGTGGTCAAGCACGCCATTGTCAAGCCTCGTATGATCATCAGTGTGCCAAGTGGCATTACCGAGGTCGAGGAGAGAGCGGTGATCCAAGCTGCGATGGAGGCAGGTGCTCGAAGGGTATATTTGATCGAAGAGCCGCTGGCTGCTGCGCTCGGTGCGCAGATGGATATTACAGCGGCTGAGGGAAAAATGGTCGTGGATATTGGCGGCGGCACAACGGATGTCGGCGTTCTGACGATGAACGGCTTGGCGCAATCGGCTTCTATTAAAACTGCCGGCATGGAGTTCGATGATGCGATCATCAAGTATGTCCGTAAAAGGCATGGCTTGGTCATCGGCGCAAATACAGCCGAGGAAATTAAGATCGGCATCGGCAGTGTATGGCAGCGTCCCAATGATTTGACAATGGAGGTCAAGGGTCGCGATCTCAAGACGGGCTTGGCTCGCAGCATCGTTATGAGTAGCGATGAGACTATGGAGGCGCTCAAGCGCCCTGCACGCAGTATCGTCGATGAGGTCCTCGGCGTTTTGGAGCAAACATCGCCGGAGTTGGTTGCGGATATTGCAAAGAACGGAATCGTTTTGACCGGCGGCGCAAGTCAGCTTTACGGCATGGATAAGTTGCTTCAGGAGCGCACCGAGATGCGCTGCATGATCGCTGACGATGCAGATTCTTGCGTGGCTTATGGCTGCGGCAAGAGCTTATCATGGATGAATCACATGCAGGAGGGCACGATCAATATTGCTCGCCGCAGATTGCTGAAGGAATAAAATAGATACGGAGGCGAAATCTATGTCCGATAAATACAGACACGGATTTGATGAACCGTGGGATGCGGAAAAAGCATTGGAAAAGCGTCGGGAAATGTTCCAAATGGCGGAAGATCATGTGAAAAAGCAACCGCAGGAACAAAGACAATACACCGAGCGCAGGTCGGTGCAGGAGCACACAAGAGCTCCACAGAGAACTACCCCCGTGCGCAGAAATCGGAAAAAGAGAAAAGTAAATATTAAGGGTTGGGCGATCTTAATTGCGATCGGCTTGGCTGTGCTTGCTCTGTTGATCGGTTTGATCGTATTGATTGCAGGTCTGTTCTCATCTAACGAGGATGCAACTGCGCCGACCACGACGATCGCCGAAGAGCCGATCGAATCCACGGAGTCGATCGAAATGAAGATCTCAGCGGTGATCGAACGTGCAGATCGTTATGCGCAGAGTTATGACTATGATTCTGCAATTGCAGTATTGCATGAATATGGCTTGGATTGGGAGTTGCAGTCTGCACTCAAGGCGGCGGAAACCGAATATTTGTCAGCGCAGAGCGCTTTGGTTCGCTGGGAAAATACGGAACAAATTCCGCATCTTTCCTTCAGAGCACTGATCGTCGATGCCGAAAGAGCTTTCGACGGCGATGAGGACGAGCTGACCTACAATCAATCGATGCTGACGGTCAATGAGTTCCGAAAGGTGCTTGAATTGCTGTATGAGCAAGGCTTTGTGCTTGTGAATATGCACGATATGGTCAAAGAATCGGAAAATGGCGAGTGTTCACAGAGCGATATCTATTTGCCTGCCGACAAGAAACCGATCGTGCTTTCGCAGGAGGATGTTAACTATTATCAGTACCGTGTCGATGGACCCGATGAAGACACGTTGCCCGATGAACAGGGTGACGGTTTTGCCTGCCAGCTTTTGCTCGATGATAATGGAAATATCACCTGCAAGTACATTGACAAGGACGGAAATGTTCTCTACGGTGCATATGATTTTGTGCCGATCGTGGAGGAATTTGTTGCTGAGCATCCGGACTTTTCTTACCGTGGTGCCAAAGGTGTTATTGCTGTAACAGGTGTTGAGGGCGTTTTTGGCTTCCAAACGCATCCTGATTGGGAGACTACCTTGGGCGAAGATGCTTATATGCAGCAGATTCGCCAAGCGCAAGGGGTTTCGTCTACTTTGAAGGAGAACGGTTGGGAAATTGCGTGCTACGGCTACTCTAAGATTTCCTTTGCCGATTCTGATGCCGACACCATTGCCGCAAACGTAAAAAGATGGGACAATCAAGTTGCACCGATCGTCGGAAAAACCGAAATTCTGTTCTATCCCTACGGCTTGGATATTGGTAGTGTGGATTACTATTCGGGAGATAAGTACCAGGTGCTTTCGGATGCAGGCTACCGTTTCTTCTGCAATATGGATGCCTCTGAGTATTGGGTACAGTTGCGTGACGGCTATATGCGTCAGGCAAGACGTGTGCTCGATGGATATCGATTGGAATATGGTGAAGAATTCTTCGACGATCTGTTCGATGTAAACGAGATCATTGATGAAGCACGTCCGAGACCTGTTCCTTCTCTATAACACAAACGCCGTTCCTCGGTCGAGGAACGGCGTTAATTTTATCTTTCTTTACCAATGAAAAACAGTGCAAGGGTTCCGGGACCGGAATGCGCACCGATGACCGGACCGACATAATTGATGATGACATCTTTTACACCAAATTCTTTACGCAGTGCATCGGCAAGCACATTTGCATCCTCAACGCAGTCACCATGCGAGATCATGGGAATCTGCGTAGACGGATCAATTGCAGATGCTTTCATCTGCTCCAACAAGGACGTGATTGCCTTCTTGCGGCCACGGGTTTTGGAAACGCTGATCAAATGACCTTCGTTATCCACGTGCAGGATCGGCTTGATGCCCAAGGCACTTCCAACCAATGCGGTCGTTGCGCTGATACGTCCACCACGCTTGAGGAAGAAAAGATCGTCAACCGTGAACCAATGGCAGACATTCAGCTTAATCTTCTCAGCATACTCAGCTGCCTCGCTGAGAGAGAATCCCTCAGCACGCTTTTTTGCGGTCATATATACCAGCATACCTTGACCCAAGGATGCGCACAGAGTGTCTACGCAAACGATCTTGCGTTCGGGGTACTCTTCCAACAATTCTTGTGCCGCAATCGTGCCGGCGCTGAAGGTGCCGCTCAAGCCGGAGGAAAAGCCCAAGTATAAAATATCTTTTCCGTCTTGAACATAAGGAAGGAACGCTTCTTTGAATGTTTCAACATTAACAGCCGAAGTCGTAACATTTTTTCCACTGCGAAGCTGAGCATAAACTTCCTTGAAGGCAATGCTGCTCTCATCAGGCGTGTTATGATATACTTCACCGTCCAGCAGGAAGCTCAGAGGCAAAACTTGAATATCCAGTTCGTTGTAAATGCTGAGCGGCAGATCAGCAGAGGAGTCGGTAAGAATGATATAATTGTTCATAGCTATCTCCTTAATTGGCTTTAATATAATAGATTATCATCTCGGCGGTGTGTCGAAGAATATCAATTTGTGTGCTCTCATCGATCAAAATGCGATAATTCACTCCGCCGGTCAAAAGATTGGTCAGCGTTTGCGAAACACGCTCTACATCAATTCCCTGGCGTACCGAGCCGTCAGTCAAGCCACGCTTGAGTGCCTCGTTGGCAGGCTTGTTCAGTGGTGAGTCCAAAAGTGCAAAGTGCATGTAATCCAACTGATCTGAAAGCTCCTCACGCTGTGAGTATGCGGTCATCTCCTGCAAAAAACGGATATACTCAGGATGTGCCTCAAAGGTGTCGATATATGCCCTCACAATGCGAGAGAACTCGTCAAAGCCTGTCTCTCGATCGACTTTCGCTTGGTCACAGCGTTGTCTATGTTCTACAAGATATTTTTGCAGAAGCTGATTGGCAACCGCAACTGCAATGGCTTGCTTGTTGCCAAAATAGCGGTAAATGGACATCTGCGTCAAGCCGCTTCGCAACGAAATATCATTGACAGAGGTTTTATCAATGCCTTCGACCAAAAAACAGTCAATAGAAGCATTCAAAATGGTGCTATAATTCAGTTGTCGTTCTTCAGCTCGTGTCATTTTATCCTCCAACACAAAATCTGTTAGTTATTATAACATATATGCAAAAAAAGTCAAGCTTGGAATGGTAAAATTAAGCCGCCGCTACCATACTGTCACCGCAAATGAATCTTATACTAATACTACTTTCCAATAGAAATGTTTAATCTCTATTGGAAAGCGCAACGCTATGGCGTTGCAATTTCACGATTTTCGAGATAAAAATCGTGAAATTCCGTCTCATGCAGTTCTTGACGCGCCTTCGGCGCTATAAAAAGGTTTTTAACCTTTTTAACAAGAACTAGTATAATCGCCGATTAAAACATTCATTTTAATTGGTGATTGGTATAACTAATGCCCAACCGCTGATTGTTGCCACCTTATAAATAGAGAAAGGGGCTGTAAAAAAACAGCCAAATAAAGGCGGCGAGTCTCTGCAAAGAGGCTCGCCGTCGACCATTGTTAGGAAATGTTTATTTAAGATTATGTAATGTGCTAAATTGCAGGGAATTTGCATAG
>SVKY01000051.1 GCA_015068235.1 Oscillospiraceae bacterium | reverse complement strand
TGTACTGTGCCTTTTCACCGTTGTAGAGGAAGTTTGCCAAACGGATGAAGTAGCCGCCGTCAGTTTCCTCAAGAACGAACTCGGTATTCTCGTTTGCACTATCGACGATCTCCATGTTGGTACCGTCGCAGGAGAGATACTTGCCATCGGGGGTGATGAAGGAAGTGATGCCGTCCACGGTCTCGACCTTGAACAGAGCAACGTTGGAAGCTTCGGTGACGAGCTTACCGTCTGCATTCAAGGAAGCAGGAGCAGAAACAAACTGCTTCTTGGTGATGCCGGTGGAGGAGCTGGTGTATTCGCTGACCTCGGTGGTCATGACCTTGCTGTTTGCAGCATTGAAAATAGCGCTGTAGCCCTCAAGCGGATTGGTCGGTGCGGTGGGTTCCTCGGAGGGTTCTTCGGAAGGATCGTTAGAAGGTTCCTCGGAGGGTTCTTCGGAAGGCTCTTCGCTCGGTGTGGTCGGTTCTACATCCTCGCCTGCCAGCTCGTGGAAGGAGAAGGTGTAGATGGAGGTATCGGTGCCCATGCCGTAGCAGGTGAAGACATCTCTGTAGAACTCGATGTACTGCGCCTTGGTGTCTTGGTAGAGGAAGTTTGCCAGACGGATGAAGTAACCGCCGTCGGTCTCCTCAAGAACAAATTCGGTATTCTCGTTTGCAGCGTCAACGATCTCCATGTTGGTACCGTCGCAGGAGAGATACTTGCCCTCGGGGGTGATGAAGGAGGTGATGCCGTCCACGGTCTCAACCTTGAACAGAGCAACGTTGGAAGCCTCGGTGACGAGCTTGTTGTCTGCATTCAAGGAAGCAGGAGCAGAAACGAACTGCTTCTTGGTGATGCCGGTAGAGGAGCTGGTGTACTCGCTGACCTCGGTGGTCATGACCTTGCTGTTTGCAGCATTGAAAATAGCGCTGTAGCCCTCAAGCGGATTGGTCGGTGCGGAGGGTTCCTCGGAGGGTTCTTCGGAAGGCTCTTCGGAAGGATCTTCGCCGACTTCACCGCCCAATGCGATATAGAGCTCATCGATCTCTTCTTCGGTCAAGCCGATGGAAACCAGATATTCCTCTGCTTCCACAGCAAGATCGGCAGTGGTCAAATCTTCCACGCCAAATGCATTCTTCAAAGACTTAACAATGTTTGCTTCAAGAATTGCATTGTACTGATCGCTATCCTTTTCAACCTTATAGTAGTTGATGTAGGTGGTCATGTAGTCCTCTTTGACTTCCTCGAAGGTTGCGCCCATGAAGCATTCGAGAATTGCATTTGCGAAGCCTGCACGATCCTTGCCCTCGGTGCAATGGATGAGGTACGGACCTTCATTGCCGATGATGAAACGCAAGCCGTTTGCAAGACCGGTCTTGAAGGACTCTTCAGCAAAGTCAACGCCCAAGCACAGATAGATCACATTCTGTTCGGAATAGTAAGTATCTGCAAAACCTTCATAAGCCTTTGCTTCCTCTTCGCTGTCTGCCAGGTTGACAAAGGTCTTGATGCCTGCTGCCTCAGCTGCTGTATCAGCATAGGTATTTCTGCCAAGTTCGGGATTGATGGGGCTGGAGGAACGATACAAGGTTGCCTCGCCCATGCCGGTGGTGGTAACTTCGCGGAAGTTTGCAAATGCGGCATCATCCAACTCGGGATAATCCTCACGGTTGTTGGTGCGTGTGATCTCATGGAGCAGATATTCTGCCATGTAGCCTTCCTTCTCGTACAGCTCGAAGGTCAATACGATCGGGAATTCCACGCCTTCCTTCGCAGTCCAGTACCAGTTACCTTCTTCATCGGTATTCTTGGTTGCAATGCCGTAGGTGTCGAGGAAGTTGCCCATGTTGATGGCAAGGAATGCATAGCCGGTGGGGTTGCCTTCCTCGTCCTTCGCAACGAGCAGAGCAGGCAAACCGGAATCCACATAGGAATAGTTGGGAACGACAGGCAGTACCAGCTCCTGATCCAAGAACTTCACGGTCACCAAGTCACCGTAGTTCAGGCCCAGCTCACCGAAGAAGTTCTCTGCGGTGCAGTCGGTGTAGACATTGCCGTACTTGGTCGTCCAAATGTTAGCTTCCAGACCGCCGATGGTGATCACGCCGTCCCACGCATCACCCTGTTCTTCTTCTGCCAACTTGTAGAAGTTAAAGGTGTAGATCGAGCCGCCGGCGCCCAAGCCATAGGTGGTAAAGCCACCGCCGTAAACTTCAAGATACTGGTTGTAATTGCCGTTGAAAGCTGCGCCTTCGTTATGGACATACCAACCGCCATCGGTTGCCACGAAGGTCCAGTTAGCGCAAGCGGAAGCGCCCTCTTCCATGGTCAAACCGTTGCCGGTTGCGCCGGAAGTCACGAGCTTGCCGTCTGCATCAGCGAAGGAGACAGAACCGTCCTCATTCTTAACGACGGTGAAGATCGCCTCAGCAGCATTGGTGCCTGCCTTGAAAGCGCCGTCCTTTTCACCGGTGGTGACATCGTAGGTCGGAGCCAGCTTGCTGCCGTTTGCAGCATTGGTCATCAGTGTGTTTTCGCCCGGATAATAGATCATGACCTTATCGCCATCTGCAAGGGTGTTCGGGTCTACAAGGTCGCCGATATACTCGCCGGAAACTTCGCCGAGAACGATCTCAGCGTTATAAACGATCTCCCAGTTGGAAGGAGCAGGAGAAACGCCGCCGTTAGCTTCGGTCTCAGCCTTAATAAATTCTGCAATCAGATCCTGCACAAAGCCGCCGCCCATATCGTCGGTCTGCGACCAGATGCAATCCTCGGGTCCATATTCGGAGAAGGGACCGGAAGCGTTGCCGAGATGGTAGTTGTTGACAGCGAAGATATAAACCTCTTCATCAACGACTTCTCTGCCGTCGGAGAACTTCAGGTCGATGATACGGTCGTATTCCTCACGAGACATATCATACTTGAAATCCAAACCATAGAAAATCGGGTTCGTGAAATTATCGCCGGTGGTGCCGAATACAGCCTCACCGCTTGCGGTGTTGACTCTCAGGTGGGTCGCTGCATTGAACTCCAAGAAGCCACGCAGCTGAGCGCCGGTAACAGGCATCAAATACAAAGAGTTATCGTACTTATACATACGATAGATGTCCTTCATGGACAGGTCGCCTGCCTGAACGTTGTAAGTACCGTTGATGACCACCGAGGTGGAGGAAGCATCGACCACAAGATCGGTCAGACCGGTCTCTGCAAACAAAGCTGCAACCTTCTCTTCGGTGTCGTACTTCTCAGCCAAATGGATGCTGCCCTGCGCCATCTGCGCACGACCGATGAGGTCCATAGTATCGGACTGCTCAAGATAGAACTTGGTGGTGGTGTTCCAGTCGCCAATGGCAGTGCCGCAGGTCTCATTGACATATTCGGAAGCTGCATCTGCATAGGGCTTGAGCAATTCCTTCAAGCCTGCATCTGCCGCATAGTTGGAGAGCTTATCATTCTTGCTGCTCTTGAGTGTGATGTTGCCTTCACCGTCGATGGTGAAAACAGAGGTGGTCAGGCTGTTGCCGCCGCCGTTGACGACCAAAACTTCTTCGCCGTCAGCATTTTCATACTTATTGTTGGAATAGCCTTCGCTGTGGTCATGACCTGCGATGACCATATCAATGCCGGTGGTGCCGGCGATCATGGAATACACCTGATTTTCGGTGTTGACACCGTATTCCAGATCCTCGTCCGCATTCTTCGAGCCCAAACCGGAGTGGAATGCAACGATCACAAAATCGGGAGCTTCATTCTCCTCGATCTCAGCCAGCCACTTCTCTGCCTCCCAGCGGATCGACAGAGCGGGGTTGTCGGGATGGGAGAAACGCATGCCGGGATAGTTATCAGGAACGTCCCAACGAGTGCAATCGGGCGTAACGAATGCAAGAATTGCAATCTTAACGTCGTTGTCCTTGCTGTCCTTAACCGTCTTGGTGATGTACGGAGTCATGACATTGGTTCCGTCCTCGTAGTAGAGGTTTGCGCAGACGGTGGGAAGCGCACTCTTGCCCTCTTCCTCAGTCTGCAAATAGTCATAGATGTCTGCCATGGTATCCCAAGCGTAGTTGAACTCATGGTTGCCCAAGTTGGCAAGGTCATAGCCGATGTACTTCAGGGAGATCGCCATAGGATTGGGATCGGTGGTAGTGCCCTGCGTATACTCAGAGATCTGCAGAGTAGACACGGGCGTGCCCTGATAGGTGTCGCCGTTGTCAATGAGAACCACATTCTCACCATAGGTCTCACGCAGCTTTGCAACTGCCGTAGCTACATTGAGCATGGAGTTGTTCATGCCGGTGTCGTTGAGAATGTTGGTGTCCCAGCAGCGACCGTGCATGTCGGTGGTGGACAAAACAACAAATTCGGATGTTTCTCCCTCGGCTGCGAATGCCAACGGCAGGATGCCCACCAGCATCGCCAGCACGCAAAGCATCGCCAGGGAACGTTTGAACAGGTGTTTCATAATTTACCTCCTTAAAGAATAAAATGGATATATGCCTGCAGCTATATTTTACTATTTTTTTGTTCTTCTTGCAAGACGGTCCTTGCCGAAAAAATAAAAATAGTCGATATGAACAAAGCCTGCCAAAAAAACAAGCCCAAATTACGGATTTTAATTATATTTTTTTGTAACAATGCACAAAAATAAAATTGGGGATTTCATTAAATGCAGAACGTATGCTATAATAGTCATAAATTTTCTACGGAGGCAAGCAACCATGACAACAGATCAGTTATCGGCACTTCTGACAGCAGACCCGAAGGCTGTTTTGGAAAGCGACCGCAGACATTATTTTAAGCAAATCGAACAGGCGGCGCAGGTCATCGCCGCAAATGCCGAAAAGCGCCCGATCATACTTTTGGCAGGTCCCTCGGGTTCGGGAAAAACAACGACCGCCCTTTTGATCGAGCGTGAGCTCGAACGCCTGGGACTGCAAACACATACGCTGCAAATGGACGATTACTTCTCCCCCCTCACCACCGAGGAGCTTGCTCTGCTCAAAGAAAACAAGCTGGATTTGGAAAAGCCGACACGCGTGGATATTCCCTTCTTTCAGGAGCATTTGGATCGCATTTTGGCAGGTGAGGAGATCGAACTGCCCAGATATGATTTCAAAACCAGCAGCCGAGTTTTCGAGGGAAAAACACTGCACAGAAAGCCCCATGAGCTTGTCATCATGGAGGGCATTCATGCGCTCAATCCGAATGTCACAGGGCACACCGATACCACTGCACGGGTTTATGTCAGCGTTCGAACAAGGATCACCGCCCACGACGGTCAGACGCTGCATCCGTCAAAAATCCGTCTGGCAAGAAGGCTTTTGCGTGACCGCACATGCAGAGGCAGAAAGCTGACGGATACCATTTCCATGCGGGAGCGTGTAGACCGTGGCGAGCAGAATTATATCATGCCGTTCAAGGGTCTTGCGCATTGCAGCATCGACTCGTTCTACTCCTCGGAAATGAGCGTATACCGCCCTTACTTATATGAGGATCTGAAAGCCTTGGTGCCCGAATATCCCGATTTAGCGGAGTTGGTACATATTTTGTCGGAGCTTCCCGATGTGCCGAGCGAGATCATCCCGACCGATTCGCTGCTGCGTGAGTTTATCGGCGGCAGCGAGCTGGATTATTGATTTTATTTTTTACTCGGACATACGTATGTTCCGCTGATTTCCTATAATATTGTCATACTGGTTCTTGTTAAAAAGCTTTCAAAGCTTTTTATAGCACCGAAGGTGCGTCAAGAATCAGTATCAGAAACGACAAAGGAGGTCAGCAAAATTGAAGGAACAGCTCACGCAAGCTGATGCGCTCAATCCCGTCTACCGTGAGATCTGCGAAGCACTCGGCGCAGAGGTCGCAGAGCAGATCCACGATATGTTTAAGGGTCAGCAGATCACATTTCCCATCCGTTTTTTTGACCATGATTATCTTCACGCAAAGATCGCAGACGAATTTGACGGAAGCAATTTTGCCACTCTTGCTAAAAAATACGGCTATAGCGAAAAGACCATCCGCAGAATCCTAAAATAAAATTGCTCCAATAATAAATTAAGCAAAAAATCGCTGCTGCAAGTTTTTTCTTGCAGCAGCCATTATTTTTATGCAATTGCTCGATACAGGAAAGTCACGATCTGACCTCTTGTACAGCTTGCATTCGGAGCGAACTTTCCGCCGCCCATGCCCTGCGTGACGTTGTTTTCTACCGCCCAAAGGACAGCCTTGAAATAATAGTCGCTCGTCTTGACATCGGAGAACGGATTATTCGTGCTTGTGGGCGCAGGCTCGCCCTGAGAACGCCACAAGAACGTTGCAACCTGACCACGGGTGCAGGTGGCATTTGGTCCGAAGCTCGTTGCGGACAAACCTGTTGTGATGCCGTTTTCCACTGCCCAAAGGACAGCCTTGTAGTAATATTCTCCTGCCTTAACGTCTTTGAAGTTATTCTTCGTGGAGGTCGGTTCGGGACTGCCGCAGGCTCTCCACAGGAAGGTCACGATCTGACCACGGGTGCAGTTTGCGTTCGGCGCAAAGCTTGTTGCACTCATGCCGTTGGTGATATTCTTTCCAACCGCCCAAAGGACAGGTGTGCAGAAATAATCACTCGATTTGACATCCGTAAACGGATTGGTCGGAGCCGCAGGCGTTTCGGGAGTTTCGGGAGTTTCGGGCGTATCAGGAGTATTGGGAGTGTCGGGGACTTCGGGAGTGTCAGGGGTGTCAGGAGTGTCAGGAGTGTCAGGGGTGTCAGGAGTGTCAGGAACTTCGGGAGCGCTGTCAGTGCAATGGATCGTTGCTGAAAGCACCGCATTGCTGTATTCCATGTCGATATCGATCTGATCCCATTGTGCTCTCGTACCACCATAATAAATATCTGTCAGGCTGCCGCAATAGGCAAATGCGCCCTCCAGAATGCTGGTAACACTGCTCGGAATCGTTACGCTTTTCAGATTGCTGCAAGCCAGGAACATATACTCACTGATCGTGGTCAAGCCGTTCGGCAATTCCACATCGGTCAAAGCATGGCACTTGCTGAAAATTGTGTTTTCCATCAAAGTAACACTGTCGGGAATGCTCACCTTCGCCAAGGAAGAGCACTCTCTGAATGCAGCAGCATAGATCGCAGTAACGCCATCGGGAATAATAACCTCCGTCAATGCACTACACTGCGCGAATGCATCAGCTTTAATTTCCAACAAGGCTTCGGGCAACTCGATTGAAGCAAGCGAGGTACATCCGGCGAAAGCGTTCATTTCAATCACTGTAACAGTTTCCGGAATCGTTACGCTTGTAAGCTGAGTTTGACCTTCAAATGCACTTTGTCCGATTTTCAGAACTACAACATCTTCGATCTTGTTCGGGATCACAACGGAGGTTGCAGTACCATCAAACTCTGTGATTGTGCCGGTTGCTTCGGAAAAATAGAGCGTACCGCCCTCCACCGCAAACGCAACATCCGTTTCGAAGCGGGCAGCAAAAACACTCGCCGGGAACAAGGTGCATGCGATCGCTACACACAGAATCAATGCCAAAATTCTTTTTCTCATTGTTCTTTCTCCTTTACAAATTTTTGGATTATTGAAATTTTTTCAAATCCTGTGTTTAGAATATCAAATATGTCAAAAATTGTCAAGGACGAATTCCGATTTAGCAATCATTTTTATCATTCTAATACTGATTCTTGACGCACCTTCGGTGCTATAAAAGCTTTCAAAGCTTTTTAACAAGAACTGGTATAAGGCTTATTCCCCAAAAAACAAGAGGATCTCCAAGCAGTCAATCGCTCGGAGATCCTCTGATTCTTCACAATATATTTATACCAATCACCAATTAAAATGCTCAAAAGCATTTGAATTGGCAATATGCGCATTTGTGATTGGTATGAGATGTTTTTTTGCGATTCTTACTTTATAAGCGCAAAAACGGGCAGTAAAAAAAGCGTTTTTTTACTGCCTTCGACGATTAAAATGAATGTTTTAATCGTCGATTAGTATTAGCCTTCGGATTTCGGTCCGTTATTCTTATGATGGCGCTTATGGTAGCGGCGATAATTATTCTTCTTTTTCGCCGGCTTTTCCTCTCCTGCCGGTTCCGCAGGTGCTTCCGGCTTTGCCACAGGCTTTTTCTGCTCAGTGAGCTTAGATTTCTTCTGCTCAACAGTCGGTGTGGTTTTTTCGACTTTTTCGGTTTTCTCCGGCTTTTCAAGCTTTTTGTTACCCTTGTTATTGCGACGGTTGCGGCGCTTGCGGCTTTCCTCCGTGGCTTCCGCCGCATCGGTCGGCGCTGCTTCGCTTTCCTTGGCGTTGCGCATCACGACCGGCTCCAGGTAGGTGGAGAACATCGGCTTTTCCTTCTCCTTCTTCTGCTTGCCGCCGGAAATGGGCGCAAGATCATCGGGGATCGGCTCGTCATTCTTCTTCGCCTTGCCGTTTCGCAGAACGCAAATGTCACAATTCTTATGGCAAACGATCGTATCGGGCTGATTCTCCAGGCGCACCTTTACGCTCTGCCGCAAAAGATTGACCTCTGTCACCGTGCCGCGTCCGTCGGGCGTATCGACAAAAGATTCCGCCTTGGGGCTCGTGCGGTGCAGATCCTCATATGCCTCCTGCTCATAATTCAGGCAGCACATCAATCTGCCGCAGGTGCCCGAAATTTTGGTCGGATTCAAGCTGAGGTTTTGCGTCTTTGCCATCTTGATCGAAACCGGCTGAAAATCCTCCAAAAACTCACGACAACAGAACGGTCTGCCGCAAATTCCCAAGCCGCCGACCAGCTTTGCCTTATCACGCACACCGATCTGACGCAGTTCAATACGAGTGCGCAACACATATGCAAGATTTTTGACCAGCTCGCGGAAATCCACACGTCCGTCGGCGGTAAAGAAGAACAAGATCTTGCTTCCGTCAAAAGCATATTCGGTCGAGACAAGCTGCATCTCCAAGCCGAGTGCCTCGATCTTCTCCAGACAGACGGCGTGTGCATTCTTTTCCTTATTGCGATTCTCCGCATCGATCTTACGATCCTGCTCAGTCGCAATGCGGATGACAGGGCGCAGCGGTGCGACGGTATCTTTTTGTGCTACCTCATGATTACCGGCAACACATCTGCCGAATTCGGGACCGCGTGAGGTATCGATGATCACATCATCACCGGTCTTTACGTTCAAATTCTGCGGATCAAAAAAATAAATCTTCGAGCCGTTGCGAAATTGAATATCGCAAACGGTTACTTTGTTTTCGTTCAATTCCATGGTAACTCCTTCTATGATTGCAGCCGGACAGCCAACATGCCGCACACATGTGCAGGCGAAACATTGGCATCCAGCAGAGTTTGTGCTTGCTTCAGGCTATCCACGCCATTGAGGATCGCCGCAGGGGATCGGGCAGAGGCGATCGATTCACACTCGGCATACATCGCAGGCATTTGATTTTGAGCAGACAGCGCAGAGGTCAAAAGCTGATACCACTGCGCAAGGATCGGCTTGAGCTGGTCACGCTTGAGCTTCTCCATCGGTGCAAGCACCCGCAGCAGCGCTCCGGCATCATCGGCGCAAAACGCCCGAACAAACTCAACACTTTGCGGCATCAGCCCGATCTCCTCTTGCAGAAGCTCTAAAGCCTGTCCCAGATAGCCGCCGCTGCGCACAATGGCAGCATCGATGGTCTGCTTCGCCCGATCGGGAAAGCGTTTTGTCAGCTCCGAGCGCAGAAGTGTATTGCTCAGGGGAGAAAGCCGAAGCTCCACGCAGCGGCTGCGGATCGTCTGCAGCATACGCTCGGAATGCTCGCACAGGAAGATAAACGCACCGTAAGACGGAGGCTCCTCGATACATTTGAGCAGCGTGTTCTGCGCATCGGCTCTGAGCGCCTGTCCTCTCGGAAAAAGATATATCTTCCGCTTGCCCTCATTCGGGCGCAGATAAAGATCGGCGCAGCTGTCACGCACGAGCTTGATGGGAATCGTGACCCTCTCGGCATCATCCACGGCAATCACATCGGGGTGCTGCCCCTCAAGCGCCTTTCTGCACTGCGGACATACACAACAGGGCTGATCGGTCTGTGTACACTGCATTGCAGCAGCCAAAAGCTTCGCAAGCGTATGCTTGCCGGAACCGGAGGGTCCGGTGATCAGATAGCAATGCGACGCTTTATTCTTTCCCAGCGCAGCGCGCAGTCGTTGCTTGAGAGTGTCGTTGCCCAAAAGTGTCTGAAATCCCATACCCTCTCCTCCGATACTTTTCTAATTTATTATTATAACGCATATTTTTCAAGTTTTCCACTATAATTTTCTAAATTCCGTAAATTTTCTTTTAACTCATGCGATATTTCAAAAAAAATTAAAAAAATATGTGCATTTTGTCTTGCAGGTTTGCGTAATTTATTGTATAATTGGTTCATGATCCGATACTATAGGTTTTTCCCAACCTTGCCAGTATCTTAAATACAGCAAGGAAGGAGGTTTTGATATATGTCTACATTCTATCTCAACGGCAAGGAGGTTACCGTCACCAAGAAGCAGAAGCTTCTGCGTTTTCTGCGTGACGAGATGCACATCACCTCTGCCAAGGACGGCTGCAGCGAGGGTGCCTGCGGTGCTTGTACCGTTTTGATCAACGGCGAACCCTGCCGTGCCTGTATTCCCGATACCGACCGTCTTGACGGCAAGACCGTCCTCACCGTTGAGGGCTTGAGCGATTGGGAAAAGAGCGTTTTTGTCTATGCCTTCGGTGAAGCAGGTGCAGTACAGTGCGGTTTCTGCATTCCCGGTATGGTGCTTTGCGGCAAGAGCCTGCTCGACAGAATCCCGAACCCGAACGATGAGCAGATCCGTTTTGCCATCCGTAACAATTACTGCCGCTGCACCGGCTATGTCAAGATCATTGACGCCATTCGCCTTGCCGGTCAGATTTTCCGCGAGGGTAAGCTCCCACTGCCCACCGAACGTGATTGGAAGCTCGGCTCCCGTGTACATCGTCTCGATGTTGAGGAGAAGGTCCTCGGCTTCGGTAAATATCCCGATGATTTCTATGTTGACGGAATGTGCTATGGCAGTGCGGTGCGCAGCAAGTATGCACGTGCACGTGTACTTTCTATCGATGCCTCCGCAGCGCTCAAGCTGCCCGGTGTCGTTGCCGTTCTGACCGCTGAGGATATTCCCGGTGAGAACAAGATCGGTCATTTGAAGCATGATCAGTATACTCTGATCCCCATCGGTGGTTTGGTGCATTATTTGGGCGATGCCATTGCTTTGGTTGTGGCAGAGGATGCCGCTACGCTGGAGAAGGCGAAAAAGCTTGTTAAGATCGAATACGAGGTTTTGCCGCTCGTCAGCACAATCGAGGCTGCAGCAGCTTCCGGCGCACCCCGTGTGTTTGACGAAGAAGAAAATAACGTGCAGGCTTACAAGCACATCAGTCGCGGCAATGCCGAAGAAGCAATTAAGAATTCCAAGTACGTACTTACCGAGCATTTCGAGACTCCTTGGACAGAGCATGCGTTCTTAGAGCCCGAATGTGCCGTTGCCTATAAGGACAAAGACGATGACGTTTTTATCATCTCCACAGACCAGAGCGCCCACACCACATTGCATGAATGCACGCTCATGCTCGGCACCAACAAGGTCAAGGTGCAAAACGCCCTCGTCGGCGGTGGTTTCGGCGGCAAGGAGGATATGTCCGTTCAGCATCATGCCGCTCTGATCACCTACTGCACAGGCAGACCCGTCAAGGTCAAGCTCTCCCGTGCGGAATCCCTGCTGGTGCACCCGAAGCGTCATCATTTTGTCATGGACTTCACCATGGGCTGCGATGAAAACGGCAGGATCATGGGTGTCAAGGCAAAGGTCGCCTCCGATACCGGTGCATTTGCCTCTCTCGGCGGTCCCGTTTTGGAGCGTGCCTGTACCCACGCAGCAGGTCCCTATGCGTACGAAAACTTCGAGATCGAGGGTACCGCATATTATACCAACAATCCGCCCGCAGGTGCTTTCCGCGGCTTCGGCGTCACACAGACCTGCTTTGCCACAGAAACCCTGCTCAATATGATGGCAGATCTGGTCGGCATTACCCCGTGGGAGATCCGCTACCGCAACGCCATCCGACCCGGCGGTGTTCTTCCCAACGGTCAGATCGTGGACGATTCCACCGGCTTGGTCGAAACGCTTGAGGCAATCAAGGAGGATTACGATGCAGCCCTTGCCGCCGGAAAGCCCGTGGGTCTTGCCTGCGCAATGAAGAATGCTGGTGTCGGCGTCGGCATCCCCGATTGGGGCCGTTGCAAGCTCATCGTAGAGGATGATCAGAAGCTTCATATTTATACCGGTGCCTCCTGCATCGGGCAGGGCTTGGGTACCGTATTGGTGCAGATGATCGTTACCAACACCGATCTGCGCCGTGACGATATCATCTACGAGCGCAGCAATACCTGGATCGCTCCCGATTCAGGCGATACCTCCGGTTCCCGTCAGACGCTGGTCACAGGCGAAGCCTGTCGCCGTGCTTGCCAGAAGCTGATGGAAGCTAAGAAGGGTAAAACGCTCTCCGATCTTGTCGGTCAGGAGTTTTACGGCGAATATTTGGCAAAAACCGATCCCCTCGGTGCCAACGTCCCCAACCCCGTCTCCCACGTTGCCTACGGTTATGCCACTCAGATGTGCATTTTGGATAAGAAGACCGGCTTTATCGAGTCCATTGTCGCAGCGCACGATGTCGGCAAGGCTGTCAATCCTCTGTCCTGCGAAGGGCAAATTGAAGGTGGCGTTGTCATGTCCATGGGTTATGCCTTGCGTGAGCAATATCCCATCGACCGTAACTGCAAGCCGATTGAGAAATACGGCGAGCTCGGTCTGTTCCGTGCCCATGAGATCCCGCCGAGGATCAAGGCAATCGTGATCGATAAGCCCGGTTTGAACGTCGCCTGCGGTGCCATCGGCATCGGCGAGATCACCTCAATTCCCACAGCCCCTGCAATTGCAGATGCTTATTACCGTCTCGACGGCGAACGCCGTTTCTCTCTGCCACTTGCCGGCACCCCCTATGAGCGCAAGTGATTTTAGATCAGAAAGGAGATTGCTATGATCGTCAAGAAAAGATTTCCGGCAAAGGTCGCCTGCGTGCACTGCAACGGTGGCACCCGTGCAAAGCAGACCGAAGAAGGCTATGAGCTTTGCACCTACGGCTGCACCGGCTGCGGCACTTGTATCGATACTTGTAAATTTGGTGCCATCTCCTTGAGCTGCTTCGGCGTTGCCGAGGTGGATGAGACCAAATGTGTCGGCTGCGGTTCATGCTATTTGGCATGTCCCCAGCGTGTGATCCATCTTCGTATTGAAGATAATCCCATTGTCGTCCTTTGCTCGAATAAGGACGCTCGCTGTAAGCACGTATGTGATGTCAGCTGCATCGGCTGCGGTCTTTGCGAAAAGGTCTGTCCCGCCGGTGCTGTCAAGGTCTCTGAAAACCGTGCTTTCATTTTTGCAGACAAATGCTTGTCCTGTGGAGCCTGCGCTATGGTTTGCCCCCGTAACGTGATCCACGATAAGCGTGGAATACTGACCCATAGAATCTAAATAGAAGGAAGGAAACTAAAAATGGCTGCAACATTCAAAAATTTCTTGACCGATGAAGACAAGGAAGAATTCATCGATGCTCTGTCGGAAAACCTGCCTGCACTGCGTGCAAAGGTCGGCGTTTCTCAGGGCGACCTGGCACAGCTGATCGGCGTATCCCGCCAGACCTACTGTGCTGTGGAGAGTAAGCTCCGCCGTATGTCCTGGAGCACTTTCCTGTCCCTTATTCTCTTCTTCGACTACAACCAGTCCACTCACCAGATGCTCCGCAGTATCAACGCATTCCCCGAGGGCTTCGTTGACGGCATGAACAAGGGCAAGAAGGATGCCGCTTTCAGCTCTGATGATATCTTCGGCGCAAACCTCTCTGAGGTCGTCGGCTGCCTGGACGAGCAGGCAATGCATGCAATCCGCACCGTTTTGATGGTCGAATATGCTCGCTGCGCAAAGCTCCCCGGAGATGCGGTTCTCAAGTCCTTTAACGGCATGAACTTTGACCTCTTTATCTCTCCCGAAGAAGCTGCCAAGAGAGCAAAACTTGCAAAAAGAGGCAGATAATCCTATTTTTATTTAATTTTGTAAGCGCTTACAAAATTAAATGGCTCTGCCCTCGCTTTTGAAACATCACGAACCTGTCTGATTTTTTCATATGGGTTCGTGATTTTTCACAACTTTCCTTTTTGAAGCACCTCTATTTTGGCTTCACTTTTTCGTTTTTTCCTGTTCCCTTTTGTCCAAATTTATGTTAATATTATAGAACACTACTATATAAAGGAGATTACACACTATGAAATTCTCTCGCACCCTTTCATTGCTGCTGGTCGTAGCCATGCTGCTTACGATGCTCACAGGGCTTTCCATGACCACCAGCGCAGCAAGTGACATTACCACACCACCAACCGGCTATGACGATGCTTCCGACGTAGCCTATAAGACCTACAACGGTTATACTGCAAACTGGGGCGCTCGTGGTGAGGATTGCACCTTCCTCAGCAAATACGCCACTTCTTTCTACACCGGCAGCTATACATACGACACACTCTCTCAGAAGAACGGCGGTTCCTCTCAGAGCAACGCTCACAGCAGTGCGCTCTACAGTTCCCTGAAGAGCCTCATGAGCTCCAAACATAACTACGAAACAGGTTATAAAGAGACTCGTGATCTTTACCGTATCACCGACTGTCTGAAGAACGATACCAACCACATTTCTTCTTTCTATTCCGGCACCACGCTCAACGGTGCTTGGGATGGCGGCTCGACTTGGAATCGCGAGCACACTTGGCCCAACAGCAAGGGCTTGGGTGGCGCTGACGAGAATGATATTATGATGCTCCGTCCGACCTCCGTTTCGGAAAACTCAGACCGCGGCAATACCGCCTATGGCGAAGCCTCCGGCTATTACGATCCCGGCGTTAGCGTCCGTGGCGACTGCGCAAGAATCGTTCTTTACGTCTACACCCGTTGGGGCAACACCAGCTACATGTGGGGCAAGAGCGGTGTTATGGAAAGCATGAGCATCCTTCTCAAGTGGATGGAAGAAGATCCCGTTGACACTTGGGAAATGGGCAGAAACGACGCTGTTCAGTCCATCACCGGCACCCGCAATGTCTACGTTGACTACCCCGAATACGCATGGTTGCTGTTCGGTAAGGACATTCCCTCCAACATGACCACCCCCTCCGGCGAAGCCAATGGCGGCAACGCTTGCGCACACACCTCCACTCGTGAAGAGCGTGTCGAGCCGACCTGCACCCAGGACGGCTCCGTGACCACCATCTGCAACACCTGTGGCAAGAGCCTCAATACCACCAATCTGCCCGCAATCGGTCATAACTATGTCGATGGCACCTGCATCAATTGTGGCAATGCTGATATCAACGGTGGCAGCTCCGAGGTCTACTACGCAATCTTCAATGATGCAAACGGCAAGGTCATGACCACTGAGGTCAGTGAATACACCAGCTCCTCCGGCGTTACCAAGAAGCAGCTCGGTTCCGCACCTGCAAGCCTGAACTCCGAGAACAAACTGCAGACCTCTGCAACCAATGTTGCTCTGTTCAAGATCGAGACCAAGAACGGCGTCACTTCCTTCATCACCCCCGAGGGCAAGCGCCTGTCTTGTGACGGCACCGACCTGACGTTTGTCAATTATGCCACCGATTACACCGAATTTGTTCTGGAAGAGGCTGACGGCGGCTATTATATCCGTTTGGCAAACTATCTCTACAATAACAACAAAGAACAGTATCTGGAATTCTATAGAGATATCTTCACCTGCTATGGTTTGGTGGAAAGCAATGCTGCGATTTACACCTTCTCCTTCCGTGAAGTAGCAGCTCCCGGCGAAACGCCTTCCGTAGAACCCACCACTGAGAGCAATGCACCCGAAACCGAAGAGCCCACGATCCCCGAAGAAGGCTACAGCGCTATTTTCAATGCTGCAAACGGCAAGGTTATGACCACCGAGGTCAGCGAATACACCAGCTCCTCCACCGGCATCACCAAGAAGCAGTTCGTTTCTGCTCCTGCTTCCTTGAATGCAGACGGTAAGCTCGTCACCGAAGCTTCCAACGTTGCTCTGT
>SVKY01000050.1 GCA_015068235.1 Oscillospiraceae bacterium | reverse complement strand
AAGCGTGACGATTCCCGACAGCGTAACGACCATCGGAGATTGGGCGTTCTCTGGCTGCTCCAGCCTGACGAGCGTGACGATCGGCGACAGCGTGACGAGCATCGGCAAGTATGCGTTCGAAGGCTGCTCCAGCCTGACAGATGTCTATTACAGCGGAACAGAAGAAATGTGGAATGAGATCACAATTTCTTATGGTAACAGCGATTTGCTTGATGCAACGATTCACTTTAATTATGAGCCGAGCGAGGAGCCTTCTGAGCCGAGCGAGGAGCCTTCTGAGCCGAGTGAAGAACCCTCCGAGCCGAGCGAGGAGCCTTCTGAGCCGAGTGAGGAACCGTCTGAGCCGAGCGAGGAACCCTCTGAGCCGAGTGAGGAACCGACCGAGCCAAGCGAGGAATCCACAGAGCCGAGCGAGGAACCCTCCGAGCCGAGTGAGGAGCCGTCCGAGCCGAGTGAGGAACCGACCGAGCCGGGCGAAGAGCCTTCCGAACCGAGCGAAGAGCCTTCCGAACCGAGCGAAGAGCCTTCCGAACCGAGCGAAGAGCCTTCCGAACCGAGCGAAGAGCCTTCCGAACCGAGCGAAGAGCCTTCCGAGCCCAGTGAAGAACCTGATGAACCCGAAATTCCGACGGAGAATCCGTTTACGGACGTGAAGGAAAATGACTATTTTGCAACGCCTGTTTTGTGGGCAGTTGGAAAGAACATCACCAATGGCATGAGCGCGACGAGCTTTGCACCGAATGCGCCGTGTACTCGTGGTCAGATCGTGACATTCTTGTGGAGAGCTTGTGGAAGTCCTGAGCCGACCTCCACGAAGAACAATTTCAAGGACGTTAAGGCAGGAGAATATTACTACAAGGCAGTTCTTTGGGCAGTGGAAAACGGAATCACAACAGGTTTGTCCGCAACGAGCTTCGGACCAAATGCCACCTGCACTCGTGGTCAGGTCGCAACGTTCTTGTGGCGCAGTCAGGGTGAGCCTGCTCCTGTAAGTACCAACAATCCGTTCTCCGATGTCAAGACGAGCGACTATTATTTCAAGGCTGTTCTTTGGGCGGTAGAAAATGATGTCACACAGGGCGTAGGCGGCAGCAAATTTGCCCCGAACGCAAGCTGCACCCGTGGTCAAATCGTGACCTTCCTCTACAGAGCACTTGCATAAATCATAAAAATCGCTGCTGCAAGACAAAAACCTTGCAGCAGCATTTATTATATCGTGATTTTCAAATTTCGATTTATCGAACAGAATGTATCAACCACTGTAGAGGAGGGTCATGACCCTCCCCTACAGTTCAAAATTTGAAATTCAGCGATAAATCGGAATTTGACGGGCAGATGTTCCGCAGGTTCACAGCGTACCTTAAACCTACGATGTGGATTGGGTAATTATTTCGTCGGGTTTATTTTTTATCCAAATAGATCAGCAGGACAGCAATATCCGAGGGAGAAACGCCGGAAATTCGGCTTGCCTGACCGATCGAATGAGGGCGGATCTCGTTGAGTTTTTCCTGCGCCTCGATGCGCAAGCCGCCAATCGTGCGATAGTCGATTCCGGCAGGCAGCAGGCGATTTTCTTCCCTTGTAAAATCGGCAATCTGGCGTTCCTGCCTTGCAAGATAGCCCTCGTACTTCACTCGAATTTCCACCTGCTGCGTGACCTCTCGGGGTAAGTCAGGGCGTTCTTTATCTAACGCCGCAAGCAGCTCATAATTCAGCTCCGGTCTTCTCAAAAGATCCGCAAGTCTTGCTGAGCTGACGATCTCAGAAGATCCGTGAGAGCGCAAAAATTCATTCAGCTGTGCACTTGCTGCCACGCCGTTTGATTCCAATCGGCGCATTTCCCGAGCCACCTGCTCATATTTCAGCTCCACAGCAGCCAGTTGCTCCTGCGAAATCAATCCGATACGGTAGCCGATCTTTGTCAGACGTTCATCTGCGTTATCCTGGCGGTGCAAAAGCCGATACTCACTGCGTGAGGTCATGATGCGATACGGCTCTTCCGTTCCCTTAGTCACAAGGTCATCGATCAGCGTTCCGATATAGCCGTCAGAGCGTTTTAAGATCAAAGGCTCTTTGCCCAAAAGCTTCAGAGCAGCATTGACACCTGCAACATAGCCCTGCACCGCTGCTTCTTCGTAGCCTGACGAACCGTTAAACTGTCCTGCGCCGTAAAGTCCTGCAATTTTCTTGCTTTCCAGCGTGGCGTAAAGCTCGGTCGGGTCGATGCAGTCATATTCGATGGCATAAGCAGGGCGCAGCATCTCCGCTTTTTCCAAGCCCTCAATGCTGTGCAGCATCTCGATCTGTACATCCTCGGGAAGACTCGACGAAAGCCCCTGCAAATACATCTCATCCGTATTCAAGCCGCAAGGCTCCAAAAAGAGCTGGTGTCTTGACTTATCGGAAAAGCGCACGACCTTCGTCTCGATGCTCGGGCAATATCTCGGTCCCACACCGACGATCGATCCGTCATAGATCGGGCTGCGATGCAAATTGGCATGGATGATCTCATGCGTCTGCTCATTGGTATAGCACAGATAGCACACTGCCTGATTCTCGGGCAGTATTTTTGTTTGAAAAGAAAAGGGCTCGATCTGTTCATCACCCGCTTGCAGCTCCATTTTGGAAAAATCGACACTGCGAGCATTAATACGTGGCGGCGTTCCCGTCTTGAAACGGCGCAGATTTAACCCGAGCTTCTTTAAGCTGTCACTAAATTCCATTGCAGCACGCATACCATCGGGACCCGAGGAAACGACGCTCTCACCTGTGATGCAAGTGCTGTCTAAGTAAGTTCCTGCGGCAATGATGCACGCACGCACCGTATAGTGAGCGCCAAGCAGCGTGATCACACCCGTTACTTGTCCGTTTTCAGTCAGAAGCTCTGTAACCGTCGCCTGCTTGAGATCCAAATTCGGCTCACGCTCTAAAACGTACTTCATATGCTCCTGATAGCGTCTACGATCTGCCTGCGCTCTGAGCGAATGCACAGCAGGTCCCTTCCCACGGTTGAGCATGCGGTATTGAATGCAGCAGGCATCCGCCGCCTTTGCCATTTCGCCGCCAAGGGCATCAAGCTCACGCACAAGGTGACCCTTTCCCGTGCCGCCGATGGCAGGATTGCAGGGCATATTGCCGACTGCATCCAAATTGATGGTAAAAACCACGGTCTTTAAGCCCAAACGGGCTGCGGCAAGTCCTGCTTCAATGCCTGCATGACCTGCGCCGATGACCGCGATATCATATTCTCCTGCAAAATATTGCATCAAAATCCGTCCTTTATAATGGTAATTGCTTAATTTTCGCGAAGCGTCGAGGGTATTGCGGCGGTGTAGGCTTCACTTTTTTGATCACAAGCACACGCCTTGTCGCCCCATCGATCTCATATTCCGCAATGCACTCCAATTTTCCGCCCAAAAGCAAGATGGCACGCTTTGCCTCCTGCAGTTCTTCATCCGCCGCTGCCGCCTTCATGGCAAGGAAATATCCCCCAACCTTTACAAACGGCAAGCACAGCTCGCACAAAATATTCAACCTTGCAACCGCTCTTGAGGTCGCAATGTCATATTCCTCCCGATGGGCATATTCCTCCGCTCGGCTCGACACACAATTTGCGCCAAGCCCGATCTGTTCGAGCGTTTCACGCAGCCAATTGACACGCTTTTGCAAGCTGTCGAGCAATGTCAAATCAATGCTCGCCTCTCCGATCTTCAGCGGTACACCGGGAAAGCCTGCACCACAACCGACATCAATGACCGACCGGTTCTTAAAATCAACGACTTTCAAAAGCGCTAAGCAATCGGCAAAATGTAGCTTCGCAACCGCCTCAGGCTCGGTGATCGCCGTCAGATTCATAACCTTATTCTTTTCGATCAACGCCTGCCCGAAGGCAGAAAACTGCGAAATTTGTTCCGCACTCAAGGAAATCCCCAAGCGCTCACATTCCGTGATCAACGTATGTTCCATGCTTCCTCCGATCATTTTCCCACGCAGAAGCGTTCAAAAATTCGACTCGTAATATCCTCACGCACCGTTCTTCCCGTGACCTCTCCAAGCGCCATCATCGCCTGCTCCACATCGGTCAAAACCGCATCGGGTGTCATACCGTTCGTCAGGGCGTGCTTTGCTCTGTCGATGGCTTCGCTCGCTCGTGTCAAGGCTCCAAACTGCCTTGCATTGGTGAGGATCGAGCCATCGCAGCTTGCACCGTCTTCATACCATTGCTCCAAAATTTCTTGAAGCTTGTCCATATTTTCCCCCGTCTGCGCTGAAACGGAAAGCACCGTCTCAAACGGCAAGCTTTTCACGACCTGCACACGGTCCGACTTGTTCAGGAGTGCCAAGCAGCGAGGTGCTTTTTTTGCAGCCGCCATTGCCGTATAGTCCTCCTCGGTCAGCGCCTCAGAGCTGTCGCAGACAAAGATCGCAAGCTCTGCTTCCTCCGCTGCTCGCTGCGAGCGCTCCACACCGAGCGCTTCAATACGGTCGCTCGCCTCTCTGATACCTGCCGTATCGGTCAAACGCAAAAGCACCTTTCCCAAACGGATCGATTCCTCGACCGTATCTCTTGTCGTGCCCGCAATTTCCGTAACGATCACGCGGTCATAGCCTGCCAAAGCATTGAAAACAGAGGATTTTCCTGCATTGGGACGGCCCAAAAGCACCGTTTTGATACCATGCTTGAGATGTCTGCCCTTTTCATAGGTCGCCAAAAGCGCTCTGAGTGATTGTTCTGCATTTTGAAGCGTGGTTGCCATTGCTTGCAGCTTGAATTCCTCAATATCTTCATCGGGATAATCCAGCACCGCATGGAAATGGCTGCACAGATCGACCAAAGCCTGATAAATCGGATCAATTCTGCGCAAAAGGGCTCCGCCAAGCTGCCCTGCCGCATTCGCCGCAGCATCGGCACTCTCCGCATCGATCAGATCGATGACAGCCTCTGCCTGTGTCAAATCCAACTGACCGTTTAGAAATGCACGTTTGGTGAATTCACCGGGTCCTGCCTGCCTTGCGCCAAAGGCAAAAAGCGCCTCTAATCCTGCTGCAAGCATCGCAGGTGAACCATGGCATTGCAGCTCCACGGTATCCTCTCCTGTATAGCTGTGTGGTGCTCGAGCATAGACCGCAAGCGCCTGATCGATCACACGCCCATGGCGGTCATGCAGTGTTCCCAAAATCAGCTTTCGATTCGGCGCTTGAGAAAGTGACTTGCCATTGTTCGGCGTAAACACCTTCTGTGCCACCTCTGCGCAGCCTGCGCCCGACAATCGGAGGATCCCGATCGCACTTGGCATTTTGCCGGTGGCAATGGCTGCAATAATATCGTTCATTCGAATTACTCCTTATTCTCAGTTCATCTGCTCTGCAAGAAAGCTTCTCAGCTCGCTCATTCTGCCGCTTGAGAACGGAGAAGAAAGCTCCGCTTCCTCCAAAAGTGCCTGGATCGAATTTCCTGCCGACAGAGACATCAGCTCGTTATACAACTGCAAGCCGCTGCCGTCTTCCAGCTCGCACTGATAGACCTGCAGCGCCGCATCCAAAGATACACAGTAGCTGATCACATAATGCGATGCGATGAAGAAATGCTGAATCTCGAACCAACCCGGCTCGTAGTATTTCTCATAGCCGTCAATTTCATAGAGATACTTCTCCATGCACTGACCGAAAATGCGATTAAAATTCTCCGCCGTCAATTCTTCTTCCTCAAGCTCATAAAGCTGCATCTCAAAATCCGCATAGCACGCCTGCGACAAAAACGTCATGATCGCATCGGCTGCCTTGGAGCTTCTCAGGCTTTCACGCTCATATTCGCTCAGCTCCACCACATCAAGCATCAGATATTCCAACGCTTGCGAAAAAATCTCGTTGCAATCGGTCGAGGTCGTACCGTTACAATTGACATAGCCATCGACGAAATGCCCAAATTCATGCGCTACAGTCATCACATCGTTAATATCATTGGTCGGCGAGACATACATATACGGCATTTCATAAGCGTACAAATACGTCATATAAGACCCCGGCATCTTGCTCGTGGATTCGGAAATGTCGTAAAGCTCATATTCCATCATATAATCATACGCCGTAGCGATCTCGCCGCCCATGGAATATGCCGCCTGCTCCACAAGCTCCATCGCCTCCTGCGGCTCCATGGCTGAAGAATAGCTCAGATTTGCCGCTCTGTAATAAAGCGGCTTCAGATTCTCGGCAATGCTGTCCAAATAAGCCCTGACCTGCTGCGGTGAGTAATCTCGCTCGTAATAGTATTCATAAGCAAACTCCGCATAGCTGTCGTAGTCCAATTCCTCAGCAATCGCATTACGAACCTTGATAAGTTTAATATAAATCTCCGCGCAAAGAGGATTGTACTTGGAATAATAGGCATCAACTGCCTCAAGATAGCTGTAATAATCCAAGCTCTCATCCTGCAAAAGCTCTGACACCGAGACCTCTTCTCCGTTCCATGTTATGGTTTGGTCGCTCTGCAGCGCCATGTATTCCGCCTCCAAGGCGCTTTCCTGCTGCATCAGCTCCACAACTTTGTCATTGGAATAGATCTGATTGTCATCGTAAAAATCGAAAAAATCCTCTCCAAAAAATTCTGTCTCTAACTTTTCTCGCTCTGTACTGTCTGCCATGGCAATAAAGCATTTTTCCTCCGCCTGCGCAAGAATCGGCATCTGCTCCTCGCACCAATTATACTCTTCATCATAATAGGTGTCGTTCAGATCCAGCGTATAGCGGATATAGGCATAGCTGTTCATCGTGCTGAAGATCGTCGTTGCTTCATCAATGGGAAGATACGCATCCAAAATCTCATCGCAGCTTCCACCCGACTCAACCAGCTCCTGAAGCGCCGCAAAATCCACAAGAATGGCTTCCGTATCGGGACGCTCATAGACGATCTCGTCAAAGGAACGTTCCGAAAGCAAGGGTTCGCAGTAACGTTCATACTCCGTAAAAGGCGTATGCGTCGGCTCCTGTGTGTTGACAGGCGAAGTTGGTTCCTCCGTGGTGGCAGGCGTGGTCGGCTCAGTTATTTGTGAATACGGCTCCGTGGGCAGAAATGTCGTGCTTGTCGGTTCTGTCATTTCCAATCGGTTTTCTGCTTCCTCCAGCAGCTCCTGCATCACCATGACGCTGCAACCGCTGAGCAGCATCGTCACGGACAAAAGCACTGCAATAAAGCCAAACAGTTTTCTTCTCATAAGATCCTCCCCTTCATATCAGGCTCTGCGGCAATTTTTTTAGAAAGCTCGATCAGCTGCGCATAATTTTTTGGATTGCCGGCAGCAACAGAGCATCGATCAGCAAAGCGAAGCGGTGAGCCGTCCAGGGCGGTTACAATCGCACCTGCCTCCTGCGCAATGAGACTGCCTGCGGCATAATCCCAGGGACGAATGCAGCATTCAAAATAGACATCTGCTCTGCCTGCTGCCACATAGCAAAGATCCAACGCCGCTGAACCGCCCCGACGGAAATCCAATGTCTGCGGAAACAGCTCTTCAACAAAGCGCAACGTCGCAGGAATGGTCTCACGGTAATAGATCGCACTGCCAAAGAGCAGCATGCTTTCGTTCATCGCCACATCCGTCACATGGATACGCTCGCCGTTTAAGAAGGCGCCCTTGCCTCTTTGCGCCGTGAAAAGCTCGTCGAAATACGGGTTATACACTGCACCGTATTCCATTTTCCCCTCGACCAGCAAGCCGATCGATACGCAACTGTGATGCAACTTCCTGATAAAATTCGCCGTACCGTCGATAGGGTCAACGATAAACCATCCACACTTGCCCTCAGTTTCGCAACAATCGTTCTCCTCTCCGTAAAATCCGAATTGCGGATAAGCCGTCAGCAAAGCTTTGCGCAGATACTCCTGCACCGCCGTGTCATAGGCTGTGACCAAATCGCACGCCGAGGTTTTCTCCTCTACGCTGCGCTCAATATGATGCGCACCTAAAATAATTCGACCCGCTTCCTTAACGATCGTCTCGATTTGTTGATACATAGAACTGCTCCTCAATTGTATTTTTACTATTGTATCATATTTTTTCTCAATTGCACAGACCGAATCGGGAAAAATTATAATTCTCAAGAGATTATCTGATATTCTGTCGGTTACCATAATTATCCCTGTGCAAAAACCTGTGAATTTGTTGATAATTCAATACTTCTGCACAGGTCGAATTCACATTTTCGCGAATTATGTAAACTTCCGTTGGTTTCTACTTCCAAAAAATTTACATTTTTTTAACGCAAATTCTCTCTGATCTATAGCTTTTTGATATCATTTTGTGATATAATCTATGCTGATAAAATATGTGATTTGTTTTCTATTCATAGGAGTTTATACTATGCTCGAATTATTATCGCCTGCCGGCTCGTTCGATGCGCTGCGTGCTGCGGTGTGCAACGGTGCCGATGCGGTCTATCTCGGCGTTAACAGCTTTAACGCACGCCGCGGCGCGAGAAATTTTGCACCGCAGGAGCTACGGGAAGCCGTGCGCTATTGCCATGTGCGTGGTGTCAAGGTTCATTTGACCCTCAACACCCTCGTCTCCGACAGAGAAATGCGTACACTTTCTGAGACCATTTCTCTTGCCGCTGAGGCAGGTGTCGATGCTTTTATCGTCCAGGATCTCGGTGTTGTATCTCTTTGCAAGCAGATCGCTCCTCAAATCGAGCTGCACGCCTCCACGCAGATGAGCATCCACTGTCTTGAGGGTGTTCGTGAGGCTGCCGCAATGGGCATCACACGAGCCGTTTTGGCAAGAGAGCTGCCCCGTGAGGATATTGCCTTTATTTGCCGCAACAGCCCCATCGAGATCGAAGTTTTTGCCCACGGTGCGCTGTGTATGTGCTATTCCGGTCAGTGCTACATGTCCGCCATCATCGGTCGCAGAAGCGGCAATCGCGGGCAGTGCGCACAGCCCTGCCGTCTCCCCTACGGATACGGACGCTTTGAGGACAAGTATCCGCTAAGTTTGAAGGACAACTGTTTGGTGGAATATATGCAGGAGCTCAAGCAGCTCGGCGTTGCCAGTGTAAAAATTGAAGGTCGCATGAAACGTCCGGAATATGTTGCCATTGCGACAGGCATCTATCGAAAAGCCATCGACAAGGGTGACGTCAGCGCACAGGAAATGCGCCAATTGCGCAGCGCTTTTTCCAGACAGGGCTTTACACAAGGTTATTATTTGGACAAGGTCGGTCCCGATATGTTCGGCACCCGTGTTGCCGAAAAAGAGGACAAGGAGCTTCTTCAAAACGCCCGCATGAGTTATGAAGCCGTTGAGCCTCAAAGGATCGGTGTGCGTTTTTACATTATCGTGAAAAGAATGCAGCCGATCATGCTTGCCGTTGAGGACGAGCAGGGAAATATTTGCAAAACGCAGGGACATCCGCCCGAGCCCGCTCTCCACCGTGAGATCACGGTCGAAGAGATCGAGACCCGTTTGGCAAAAACCGGCGGCACACCGTTTTACTGTCAATCTGTCCGCAGTGTCGTTGATAACGGTTTAAGTGTCAGCGCCGCCGAGCTGAATCGTCTCAGACGTGAGGTGCTTACACAGCTGACCGCACTCAGAGGCAGACTTTCCCCCACGGAGATCGGCATCTATTCCGAGCCGCAAAAGCTTCTCGGACAGAAGAAAGCACCGAAGTTCACCATCAGCGTTCTGCACTCTGAACAGATCACGCAGAAGCTGTTGAGCACGAAGCCGGAGATGCTCTATGTTCCGCTCAACGAGATCATCGCAAAGCCTGAGTTCTTCTCAACGCTTGTCGCGAAGCAACCGATGGCTGCCATCTTGCCCCGTGTGGTGCATGATGATGAGATGCGCTCGCTGCTTTCAGACCTTGATCATTTATCCGCCCTTGGGGTCAAGCGTGTACTGCTCGGCAATCTCGGTCAGATCTCCGCAGCACGTTCGAGAGGCTTCGAGATCGCCGGTGATTTTGGCTTGAATTTATACAATTCCCGTGCCATGCTCATGGCGCAAAGGTTAGGTTTTACATCTTTAACCGCATCCTTCGAGATGACACTCGCCCAACTTCGTGATCTTTCCAAGCCGCTGCCGACGGAAATTCTCATTTATGGCAGGCTTCCTCTGATGCTGACGGAAAACTGTCTGATGAAAAACCGTTCCGGCATCTGCTCCTGCGCCTCATCGAGCACAAAGCTTGTTGACCGCATGAGCGAGGAATTCCGCATTATCAAAGACGGTGGCACCTGCCGCAGCGTTGTGCTCAACGGCAAAAAGCTATTCCTGCTGGACAAAACAGATCAGCTGCGTGAGCTTGGGCTTTGGGCGCTTCGCCTGTCCTTCACAACCGAAAATCCGTCAGAAATCGACCGCATTCTTTCCTCTTTGCATGGCAATGCCGACTTCGATCCCGGCTCTTGCACCAGAGGTTTGTATCTGCGAGGCGTAGAATAGGAGTTTTTATGGGTATTATTTTAGCATCGGCTTCTCCGAGAAGAAGCGAACTTTTAGAACGTTTGGGCTTAGACTTTGTGGTGCGTACCGCAGAGCATGACGAGACCTTCAATCTCTCTGCGGCTCCCTTTGACGAGGTGCAGAGAATCAGCACACTCAAGGCACAAGCCGTTTATCCACTTTGCAATGAAGATGATATCATCATCGCAGCAGACACGATCGTGGTCTGCGACGGTTTGATTATGGGAAAACCTCGTTCTGAGGCAGACGCCTTTTCGATGCTGCGCCGTTTATCCGGCCGCAACCACGAGGTCATCAGCGGTCTTTGCGTCATGCACGGTGATAAAATGGAAGTAACTGCTGTCACCACAACGCTCAGAATGCGTCATCTTTCCGACGAGGAAATCCGTGCCTACATCGCAACCGGCGAGCCGATGGACAAAGCAGGCGCTTACGCAATTCAAGGTCTTGCTGCCATGTTTATCGTCGGCATCGACGGAGATTACTATAACGTCGTGGGTCTGCCCGTTTGTACACTTTCAACCATTTTGCGAAAGCTTGGGGTCAAGCTTCTCGGCTGCTGAGGTGATTTTTTGAAAAAGTTTTTGAACGGACGTGTGAAGCTGATACTGCTGCTTGCAATCATTCTTGCCGTTGCGACCTCGATCATATCCGCCCTGTTCGGCGTGACCTGGGCAGAACGTGCTGTGCAGACAGTTCTCTCCCCCATACGTGGCGGTGTCAAGGCAATCACACGTCAGGTAGAGCGTTATTATGACTATATTTTCGAATATGAATCCTTAGAGGCAGAAAACGCTTATCTTGAAGAGCGAATTGCGCAAATGGAGGACGATGTTCGCAGTGCAGACTCTTTGCAGCGTGAAAACGAACGCCTGCGTGAGCTGCTAAACCTGAGCGAGGAGCATGTAGATTATCAGTTCAATGCCGCTTATGTCATCGCTTGGGATTCCTCCAACTGGAAAAGCACCTTTACCATCGGCAAAGGCAGCAGCGCCGGCTTGGAAGCAGGCATGGTGGTCGTCACGGAAAATGCCCAGGTCATCGGTCTGATCACACAGGTCGGAACGAACTGGTCCACGGTCACGACCATTTTAGATACCTCTTTGGAGATTAGTGCCTCGGTTGCCTCCACCGGCAGCACAGGCGTCGTTCAAGGCTCGTATATCACGGGCAATGAGGGAAAGCTGCGCATGAACTATCTTCCGAATGAGGCAGTTTTGCGCAACAATGACCAAGTCGTTACCGCAGGCTCCACCGTTTATCCCAAGGGCTTGATCTTGGGATATATCGAAGATGCCGGCTTTGACGAAACAGGTGTGTCGAAATATGCAATTTTGCGTCCGGCAGCCTCTTTTGACGATTTGGAGCAGGTATTTGTTATCACGCATTTTATCAGCGATTAATTTTGGAAAGAAGGTGCGCCAATGCTTGACAAACTTTATATCACCCCTCGGCAGTGGATGCACATTCTGCGCTGGACACTTTATGCACTGCTGTTTCTGCTTGCAATGATGCTACAGACCGTTGTGCTCGGAAATCGCCCGATTTTTGGCATCATACCGGATTTCGTGCCCATCGTCATCACCTGCGTCTGCCTGCGTGAGGGTCCGCAAAAGGGCGGTTGGTTTGCACTTTGGACCAGCCTGCTTTGGTTTCTCTCCGGTGCCGATTATGGCAGCATCAGCATCGCAATTTTGACCGTCCTGCCCGTTATGGGAAGCATTTTATGCAGAAGCATACTCAATAACCGCTTTTTACCATGTTTTTTGATCAACTTTTTGACCCTTTTCTTCCTGCACAGCATCATCTTCCTGCTGAAATATCTGATCAACGGCATGGACCCGTCATTGTTCCTAAGCAAGCTGATCCCCTGTGTCCTGATCTCCATGATCGCACAGCCGATCGTTTATCTGCTTGTGAAAAAAATCCATCAGATCGGAGACGACTATGAACCAGCATAAATTTTCCGCTCGTGTCGGTGTTCTCATGGTTCTTGTCCTGATCATGATCGGCATCTTCACCGGCACAATGTACAATCTGCAAATTACCAAAGCACAAGACGACGATTCCGCACCTCCGGGGTCAACCACCTACCGCACCCGTATTTCCGCAGCCCGTGGGCAGATCTTGGATTGCAACGGCAATGTCCTTGTCGGTAACCGGGCGGCGTTCAGCCTTTCCATCGTCAACGAGGTGCTTTTTAATTCTTCCGATCCCAATGAGTCTTTGCGCAAGCTTGCAAATATGTGTCACTCGCTCGGGCTCGAATTTGTGGACCATTTCCCTGTTACAAAAGAAAAGCCCTACCGCTACACAACTCAGGACTATTCCAGCGAATGGAACGGCTATTTTACCGATTTTATCATTGAACGCGGCTGGGATACCGACATTTCTGCGCCGCAGCTCATTCGTTACCTCAAGGATCGCTACAACATCCCAGAAACATGGTCCGAAGAAGAGGCTCGACGTGTGATCTCTCTACGCTATGAATTGCAGCTGCGCTATTCCACCAATCTTCCTGTTTACACACTCTTGAAGGATGTCGATTCTTCCGCGCTCGCCTCTCTGACGGAGCTGAACACCCCGGGCTTGGTCGTCAATACCACGACCACTCGTGTTTACAACACGGAATATGCTGCCCACATCCTCGGCTACATCGGCTTGATGAATCCCGAGGAATGGGAGTTTTATCAGGATTACGACTACTCCATGGATGCCTATGTTGGAAAAACTGGCTTGGAGGAAGCGTTTGAATTGGAGCTTCACGGCACAGACGGCTTGTTGGAAACCACCATTTCCGAGGACGGCACAATTTTGGAGGAGCATTATATCGAAGAGCCAATTGCCGGCAGTAATGTAGAACTGTCGATCGACCTGAATCTACAGCGCATTGCCGAGGACGAGCTTGAAAAAATGATCCTCAATCTGCGTGAAAACGGTCTCAACGGTACCGACAGTGGCAAGGACGCGGAAGGCGGCGCTGTTGTTGCGATGTCTGTCAAAACAGGCGAGGTTTTGGCTTGTTGCAGCTACCCGACCTATGATTTGAGCACTTATTTTGAAAATTATAACGAAATCTTGGAGCAGGATTTTGATCCTCTTTACAACCGTGCATTGCAAGCGCCTTATCCCCCCGGTTCGATCTTTAAGATGGTCACCACCATCGCTGCCATCGATTCCGGTGCGATCGAGCCTCATACGCAGATCTATGACAAGGGTATTTATGACCGTTTTTCCGATGCAGCCTACTATCCAAGATGTATGCTTTGGACAACACAGGGCTTGACCCACGGTTCGATCAACGTCATGGAAGCGTTGGCAGTTTCATGTAACTATTATTTCTATGAAGCTGCATGGCTGACCGGCATGGACGCAATCGATGCCGTTTCAAAAGCCTTCGGTTTGGGCGAATCGACAGGCATCGAGCTTTACGAAGACATTGGACGCCGAGCAAATGCCGACACAAAAGCAGAGCTTTATGACGGCGAGGGTAGCTATTGGTACGGCGGTGATACCGTTTCAGCAGCCATCGGTCAGTCGGAAAACCGCTTCACGCCGCTGCAGCTTTGCTCCTATGTCAGCGCATTGGCAAATAAAGGCACACGGTATAATGCGACCTTCCTCAAGCGTGTCATTTCTGCTGATTATCAGCAGCTTTTGTACGAAAACACCCCGACAATTGCAAGTCAGCTTGAGATTTCCGATAAGGCATATCAAGCCTGTATCGATGGTATGCGCATGGCGACCAATTCCACAATCGGTACCTCTTACAGCTTGTTTTACGATTATCCCATCCCCGTATGCGCAAAGACCGGCACTGCAGAGCACGGCTCCGGCGGTTCAGACAATGCCTCGTTCGTCATCTTCGCCCCTGCCGATGATCCGCAGATCGCCATCACGATCTATTTGGAAAAAGGCGCACAGGGTGGCAACCTCGGCAATATTGCAAAGCCGATTTTGGATGCCTACTTCTCCGCAAGCGGCTCCATCGACACCGTCCCCGGCGAAAATGAATTGAGCTAAATATGATAAGGCTGCAGCAAAAAGGAAATTTTGCTACAGCCTTAAATTTTTTATGATTTATGCAATTGCTCTGTACAGGAACGTTACGATCTGACCACGGGTGCAGCTTGCATTCGGGGCAAACTTTCCACCGCCGACACCCTGTGTGACATCATTTTCTACCGCCCAAAGGACAGCCTTGAAATAATAGTCACTTGTCTTGACATCAGAGAACGGATTGTTGGTGCTTGCAGGAGCAGGTTCGCCTTGACTTCTCCACAAGAACGTTGCAACCTGACCACGCGTACACGTTGCATTCGGTCCGAAGCTCGTTGCCGAAAGACCTGTTGTAATCCCCTGCTCTACTGCCCAAAGGACTGCCTTGTAGTAGTAAGCATCTGCCTTGACATCCGTGAAGGGATTATCGGACTTGGTCGGTTCGGGACTTCCGCAAGCTCTCCACAAGAAGGTCACGATCTGACCACGGGTGCAGTTTGCGTTCGGAGCAAAGCTCGTTGCACTCATGCCGTTGGTGATGTTCTTTCCAACCGCCCACAAAACGGGAGTTGCAAAATAATCACTTTCCTTGACGTCTGTAAACGGATTCTCTGTTGGAATCTCGGGTTCATCAGGTTCTTCACTGGGTTCGGAAGGCTCTTCGCTCGGTTCGGAGGGCTCTTCGTCCGGCTCGGTCGGCTCCTCACTCGGCTCAGTCGGTTCCTCACTCGGCTCAGACGGCTCCTCACTCGGCTCAGACGGTTCCTCGCTCGGCTCAGACGGCTCCTCACTCGGCTCAGACGGTTCCTCGCTCGGCTCAGAGGGTTCCTCGCTCGGCTCAGTCGGTTCTTCACTCGGCTCAGAGGGTTCTTCACTCGGCTCAGTCGGTTCTTCACTCGGCTCAGTCGGTTCTTCGCTCGGCTCAGTCGGTTCTTCACTCGGCTCAGTCGGTTCTTCACTCGGCTCAGTCGGTTCTTCACTCGGTTCAGTCGGTTCCTCGCTCGGCTCGGTCGGCTCCTCGCTCGGCTCAGTCGGTTCCTCGCTCGGTTCAGTCGGTTCTTCACTCGGCTCAGAGGGTTCCTCACTCGGCTCAGTCGGTTCTTCACTCGGCTCAGTCGGTTCCTCGCTCGGTTCAGTAGATTCCTCGCTCGGCTCAGTCGGTTCTTCACTCGGTTCAGTCGGTTCTTCGCTCGGCTCGGTGGGTTCTTCACTCGGTTCGGAGGGTTCCTCACTCGGTTCAGTCGGTTCCTCACTCGGCTCAGAGGGTTCTTCACTCGGCTCGGAGGGTTCTTCACTCGGCTCGGAGGGTTCTTCACTCGGCTCATAATTAAAGTGAATCGTTGCATCAAGCAAATCGCTGTTACCATAAGAAATTGTGATCTCATTCCACATTTCTTCTGTTCCGCTGTAATAGACATCTGTCAGGCTGTCGCAGTAAGAGAACGCATAATTGCCGATGCTCGTCACGCTGTCGCCGATCGTCACGCTTGTCAGGCTGGTGCAGTATTCAAACGCCCAATCGCCGATGGTCGTCACGCTGTCGCCGATCGTCACGCTCGTTAGCCTGGAGCAGGAATAGAACGCATAATCGCCGATGCTCGTCACGCTGTCGCCGATCGTCACGCTCGTCAGGCTGGCGCAGGAATAGAACGCATAATCGCCGATGCTCGTCACGCTGTCGCCGATCGTCACGCTCGTCAGGCTGGCGCAGGAATAGAACGCAGAATAGCCGATGCTCGTCACGCTGTCGCCGATCGTCACGCTCGTCAGGCTGGAGCA
>SVKY01000049.1 GCA_015068235.1 Oscillospiraceae bacterium | reverse complement strand
AGCTTAGTTACCAGAGTGGAATTATAGACAGGATCCGGAAGGACCTCTCTCTTGGGAACATTACCTCTTCTGGGCACTTTGCTTCCCTCCTTCATATAATAATGATTTCATAGGTACTTCGATAGGCGATACCTATCGTTAAATGTGCCTCACCGGATGCTTCCCATATATTAAACACATATACAAAAAACGCATGGTAAGGCGCCGGGAAAATTACTTCTTCTTAGCCTTCGGGCGCTTCTGTCCGTACTTGGAACGGCTCTGCATACGACCCTGAACACCCTGAGTATCGAGGGTACCACGGATGATGTGGTAACGGACACCGGGGAGGTCCTTAACACGGCCGCCGCGGATCAGAACGACGCTATGCTCCTGCAGGTTGTGGCCAACACCGGGGATGTAGGCGGAAACCTCGTAGCCATTCGTCAGGCGGACACGGGCGATCTTACGAAGTGCGGAGTTCGGCTTCTTCGGAGTGGTGGTACGAACAGCGGTGCAAACGCCTCTCTTCTGCGGGGAAGACAGATCGGTAGCACGATTCTTGATGGTGTTCAGACCCTTCTGAAGAGCGGGAGCCGTGGACTTGTAAGTAACCTGCTCTCTGCCCTTTCTGACCAACTGATTAAAAGTAGGCATGTGTTTCTCCTTTCTTTTGTATTGCGCATTGCGCGATTATATTATCCCGAAATATCCTAAAATATTCCGATGGATACTAAATTATGGCTGCAACGGCTGCAGCAACGGAAATTTCGCAAGCATCACCAAGCTGCTTCATTGTAGGGACAGTGATCACATCGACCTGAATCGAGTGGCACTGTTGCACAATGGGTTCTGTCAAGGCAGGATCGGCATCTTTGGCAATAAAGACCTTCTTTGCCGTGCCTGCGCTCAGAGCCTTTCGAAGCTGCTTGATGCCGACCACCTTGCGGTCGGTCTTCAGCTCGTCAAGCACTGTTTATTACACCTCCGGTGTTCCGGAAAAATTCTGCTCACGCAATTTGAGATTATAGCATAATTAACGAAAACTGTCAATGATTTTTGATGAAATTTACAAAAAATTTTTTGAAATTTTTGCTTATTCCCCGAAATTTGATTTCATGCGCAAAAGAATCCGCCGAAAAACGACCGTTTCCGGCGGATTTTTGAAAGTGCCGGACTTTTAATCCGTTATCACAATCGAATTAAGCTGATATCCGCTTTCGTTTTTTGTCATTCGGAATGCAATCGTGCCTGATACCAATTCCTGCGGATATTCCGTAATATCATAATCGAGATACTCCTGCCCCTCAATAACGTAATATACACTTCCATTGCTTTCGCATTCTGTCTGCTTTGCAAGCAAGTCCATCGAAAGGATATACTCTTGTGATGCTTCTTCATAAGAGAGGATCGGATTTTTCATAATCGCCTCTGCGGAACCATATCCTGTCGGAAAGCTTCCGTACAAAAATCCATCCTGTACGGTAAATGTATATGCATAATAAATCGCCATACCGTCCAGGCTCTCGATCTCGACGTCCTCGCTAAACAGTTCTCGATAGTATCTCATATAATCTTCAACTGTAACAGCGGCAGCACCGGTTGCGCTCCCGCCATCCGGTGTCGCATCCCACAGCACTGAATCCGATGTTCTGAGCATCCGGAACCAGGCAAACACGGCTTTGTCTTCCGATGCCTGCAAGTAGTCATAGTCAACTTTGATTTTTTTATCAAACGGTTCTAACAGAGCATTGATCGCATCATGATAGCTATATAGCAGTATCATCTGCATTGCACACCTCAAATTCTCGTCCGGTTCCACACCATACGGCATTGAATCAAGCAGCTCATAAAAGGATTTATGCATATATGGATTGCTTTCGGAAAAAACCGTCTGCGCATTTTCATTGATATCTTCAAATTCCAGCGATGTTATGTAATAACCATCGCCCGTGTCCTCAAGACCGAATACGATCGTTGCGAAACGATATTCTTCCGGGTATTCGCAAATGCTCGGATCCTCACAGCTTGTAAAATCTCCGAGGAACAAGGTGTACTTTCTTCCGTTTTCCACTTGGGTTTCCGTATGCAGAAGCATCTGCATGCGAAGCTGACCGCTCTGCGCATCGAATTGCGGCACCTTCAGTATTGGCATTGCGTCTTGCAGACCGCCGTAATAAGTCATGCTGACCTCATTGTCATTTATAGCAAGTGTTCCGATCGAGCTTGAATATTCGTAATTTCCAAGTATCATTTCTTCCCCAAACAGGTTGAAATGATATTCGTCAAATTCCGCACGGGCAATCGATGCCTTCATGCCGCCTCCCCGAGTTACCGTGACCGAAGGATCGTTCTCGGCAAGCTGCCATGCAAAGAAGAGTTTTTTAAGTTCAGTGCACTCTCCTAAATAATTCCATTGCTCATTAACATAGCCGTAATCATCGAACTCATTGCGCATCATGAGATACATGGCTCTTTCAAACGTCTCCAAATACTCCTGTGCTTTGACGAGCACATCTCCGGTCGGTGCATTGTATTGAACCAGCAAATGCATCAAACGTTCCGTAACAGTGGCTGTTTCCTCCTCCATGGGCGGCAAGCCTGTCGGCTCCTCCGCTTCGGTCGTAATTTCCTCGGTTGTTTCAGACTCTTGGGTAGTTTCGGGTGCTGCGCTGGTCAGCTCTGTGGTCGTTGTCGGCTCTTCCGATGCCTGTGACTGCGCTGTATCGGCGCAGCCGCCCAAGCATAACGCCAACGCCAAAATCATTGCAATCAGTTTTTTCATATCGGTATCCCCCTATGTTTTCTCTCTTTTGATCATTAGACGTTTGTTTTTTCGATCGTTCCCGTTAAGTTGCATAAATTCTTTCTGATATAAGAATATTAAGCTGCATTGCATATCCTGATTATATTTTCAAGATGTTATGAAATTGTTATGAAATTTATTAAAAAACAGACCTACCGAAGCAGGTCTGTGATTTCAGGATAGCTAAATGAGCGCATTATTCTGCAATCTCGGCAGAGATGACGGAGATCTCATAGGCTGTGCGTTGCTCGGCTCTGTCCCCGAGAAGCTTTATATAATTTCTGCTCTGCATCCTGCCCGAAAGCCGCAAGGGCGTTCCGACCGGATAATATGCAGCCTCCTGCGCTGTTCGCCCCCACAAAATACACGGCAAATAATCCGCACGCTGATAAGGACGATTGACCGCAAGCATCACGTCACAAATTTCTCTTCCCAGCGGCGTTCGGCGGTAGCTCGGCTCCTTGCAGATCGTACCGAGAAGCTGCACCTCATTATCGTGCGGCATATCGCACAGCGTAAGCGTTTGTGCCAAAACAGAGATCACAAGCCTTCTGCCTGTGAGAAGGCGACTGTTATAGGAACGAATTTGTCCTGTAATATGAATACATTCGCCATCTGTGATCGGCGTTTGCTCAAGCAAGCTTTGTGGCGCTAAGATCGGAAGTGTATCGATTGCACCCGAAAGGCGTGCAACCTCCAATTGGAATGTATAAAAACGTCTGCCATGGTTCGTATGTGAGTATTCCGGTCTGCTTGCCAAAGTGCCGACCAAGGTAATATGGTTTGTTTGATCCATTTTCCCACCTCGTTATGTTCATTTGTCAGAGTATATTCGCAAGCAAAACGAGATATGCTATGACAGTAGGAGGGTAAGCAATGAAAAAGTATGGTGCATGGATCTCGGGTGTGGCAGCGGGCATAATCAATGGGCTGTTTGGTGCAGGCGGCGGAATGGTTTTGCTTCCGCTTTTGGACAAGACGACAGATTTGGAGGGAAAAGAGGTTTTCGCAAACTGTGTGGCAATCATTTTGCCAATTTCACTCGTTTCGGCGGTTGTGTATTTTTTGCGAGGAGGCAGCTTTGCGATGCAGAGCATTCCGTATTTGATCGGTGGTGCGCTCGGCGGTGTGATCGCAGGCTTGCTTTTGAAAAAAATGAAAGCAAAATGGCTCCATCGGGCATTGGGTCTGTTTATTATTTGGGGCGGAATCCGTCTCGTGATGCGATGATTGCAGCAATTGCCGGGCTGGTGTGCGGAGTGCTGTCGGGACTCGGCATCGGCGGTGGTACGCTTTTGATGGTCTACATGACAGCGATTGCAGGCATGGAACAGACCACTGCGCAGGGCATCAATCTGTTATATTTTTTACCGACAGCCGCCTGTGCTTTATTTTTGCATGCAAAAAACCGCCTGCTTCACTTGAAAACAATTCTTCCGGCGGCGATCGCAGGCTGCGTATGCGCTGTCGGTACAGCGCTTTTGGCAACAGAAATCGATACAGAATTATTGCGCAAGCTGTTCGGCGGTTTTTTGTTGCTTGTTGGAATCAAGGAACTGCTTTATCGGGATAAGAAGGACAAATAGCCCTCTAAAATCAGCGATGCAGCAACGGCATCGACGGTATTTTTGCGTTTTTGACCATGGTAGTTGTGCGCAGAGAGAATGTTATGCGCTTCCACGGTCGTGCGGCGCTCGTCCCACAAAACAACGCTCATGGACGTCACTTCCTGCACAAGGGCAGCAAATTCACGATATAGCTCTGCTCGTGGACCCTCTGATCCGTCCATGTTGCGTGGGAATCCCATCACAATTTTCTCGGCACCGACCTGCTTGACGAGCTTTGCAATCTCATCGGCGGTCTTTTTTGCATTTCGGCTGTGGATGACGGTTGTCTGACCGACGATCATACCGAGTGCATCGGAAATGGCAATACCGGTGCGTGCATCGCCGTAATCAATGGCGAGGACTCTCATACTTGATCCTCCGAAGCGAATTTTTTAATGGGAAGCCAAACGAAAAATGCAAGAAGCGAACCGATCAATGCAGTCAAAAGCTGCGTGACGGAAAAGGTCATTTTTGCGACTTCAGGAGCTGTCTCCGGAAGAATGATCTGCACGATCACGAGCCACATAAAAATGGCTTTGACCACAGAGCCAAGCACCATACCCGCAATAAGTGACCATGTTTGCGGAAAGCGTGAAACCAAAGCCCACAGGCAGAAAAACACAAGAAACACACCTGCGACCATGAGCAGCGAAACGAGCAGCAGCGGTGTTGCAGAAACGTTCAGCAGCGAAGCCAGTGAGGAAACGAAAGCAATGGTCAGTGCGGACCAAAGCGCACATGCAACCAAAACAACCAAGGCAACCAGACGAAAACGATCGTCCTTAAAAGAAAGCCTCTGCGCTTCAGGCATTTTTTTCTTCAGCCACTTGGCAAAAAGCCACACGAAAGCGACCATGATCACATTGCCGACCATCACGCACGGGACAATGGCAGGATAAGAGCCCATAATGGGCGAGCCCGTAATCAGCCATGAGGTCAGCGGTGCGATCACTGAAATAGCGCTTGCGCTCCAAAAACCGCAACTCAGCGTGGCGATGATCAGGATCGTATTGACGATCGAGCCTGTGATGTAGACCGAGGCATTTTTCAAGAACTGACTTGCAATACACAGCGATAACAGCAATGCTGTGCGAATAAGTAATTTAACATTGATTTTCATAAGTAAGCTCCTCCTTTGTCTTCATTATAGCTTGAAACCTGTCAGAAAACAAGGTGAATTTTTTTGTCAAAACAGGAAAGTTATGATTGACAAGCGGGAAAAGTTGTGGCATGATTTTACTGAAAGTTTTACAAGGCTAACTCGGAGGCGAGGATATGACATTAAAAGAGCTTGCCGTAGGCAAAAGCGGCGTGATAAAAACCGTCGGTGGTGAAGGCATTTTGCGCTGTCGTCTGTTGGATATGGGTTTGATCCCAAATACAAAGGTCACGGTGCAAAAGATCGCACCGATGGGTGATCCGATGGAAATCCGTCTGCGTGGATACGAGCTGACGCTGCGTTTGGACGATGCGGCGAAAATCGAGATCATACCGGAGGTGGGCGCATGATTTTTGCATTGGTCGGCAATCAAAATTGCGGCAAAACGACCCTATTCAATCAGCTCACGGGTTCAAATCAGCGTGTGGGAAATTTTCCGGGGGTAACCGTTGACAGCAAAAGCGGTGCGATCCGTGGAACAAAAAATTGTCAAATCGTGGACCTGCCGGGCATTTATTCCATGCGTCCGTATACAGGCGAAGAGATCGTTACACGGGATTTTATTCTCGATGCGAAGCCTGACGGTATCATTAACATTGTAGACGCAACGAACATTGAGCGCAATTTGTATTTGACACTGCAGCTATTGGAGATGCAGATCCCGATGGTACTGGCGCTGAATATGATGGACGAGGTTCGGGGCAACGGCGGCACGATCAATGTGCAAAAAATGTCGCAGGAATTAGGGATTCCTGTCGTTCCGATCGCAGCGGTCAAGAATGAGGGCATTGACGAATTGGTGGAGACGGCGATCCGCACTGCCAAGGAAAAACGCAAGCCTAAACGTGTAGATTTCTGCGATGACGGAGCGGTGCACCGCTGTATCCATGCAGTTTCGCATCTGATTGAGGATCACGCAAGCAGCGCAGGAGTCAGCAGACGCTTTGCGGCAACCAAAATGATCGAGGGTGATGAAAACATCATCGAACGTCTCGGTGTCAACCAAAATGAGCTGGAGCTTTTGGAGCACAGCATTGTAGAGATGGAGACAGATGGACTTTTGGATCGTCATGCGGCAATCGCCTCCATGCGATATGATTATATTGAGAAGCTTTGCGCAAACACGCTCGTGAAAAGCCGTGAGAGCAAGGAGCATATCCGCAGCATGAAAATCGACCGTGTTCTGACGAACAAATATGCAGCACTTCCGATTTTCATCGGCATTATGCTGCTGATCTTTTGGCTGACCTTCGACGTTTTCGGCGCATATTTGCAAGGCGTGCTTGAAAGCGCCATTGAGGGCTTGTCAGAAGCAACGGACAGAGGCTTGTCGCATTACGGCTTGAATCCCGTAGTACATAGCTTGGTGATCGACGGAATTTTTGCAGGTGTGGGCAGCGTGGTGAGCTTTTTGCCCATCATTGTGGTCATGTTCTTCTTCCTGTCGATTTTGGAAGATACAGGCTACATGGCACGAGTTGCTTTCGTAATGGATAAGCTCCTGCGAAAGATCGGGCTTTCTGGGCGCAGCTTTGTACCGATGCTCATCGGCTTCGGCTGCACTGTTCCTGCTGTCATGGCAACCCGCACACTTCCGTCCTCTCGTGACAGAAAAATGACGATCCTGCTCACGCCGTTCATGAGCTGCTCGGCAAAGATTCCGATCTATTCCGTCTTTGTTGCAGCATTCTTCCCAAGCCACGGCGCATTGACAATGGGTATTTTATATTTCGGTGGCATGTTGGTCGGCGTGCTTTTGGCGTTGGCGCTTAAGAAGACACTTTTCCGTGGCAAGCCTGTTCCCTTTGTCATGGAGCTGCCGAATTATCGCCTGCCCTCGGTCAAGAGCGTAGCGATGCTCCTTTGGGAGAAGGCGAATGATTTTCTACAGCGTGCCTTCACGATCATTTTTGTGGCAACACTGATCATTTGGTTCCTGCAATCGTTTGACAGCCGCCTGAATTTCACGGCAGACAGTGCGAACAGTCTGCTTGCCTCGGTCGGCAAATTCTTAACACCGATCTTCTCCCCCTTGGGCTTGGGTGATTGGCGCATCACAACCAGTCTGATCACAGGCTTCACAGCAAAAGAGGCGGTCGTCAGTACGTTGGAAATTTTGTCATCTGATAATATCGCAGGTCTGTTCACCACGACCTCTGCGGTTGCGTTTTTGGCGTTCACCCTGCTCTACACGCCCTGCGTAGCAGCGGTTGCCGCCATCGGAAGAGAGCTTGGCGGCAAATGGAGAGGTGCCATGGTCGCAGTGCTGCAATGTGTCGTAGCATGGGTAATCTCTTTGCTGATCTACTCGCTTGCAGGCATGGTAATTTGAGATGGAATATTTGATCCTTGGTATCGTTCTTGCATGGCTGATTGCGGCACTCGTGTGGATCGTGCGCCGTAAAAAGAACGGCTGCAACGGCTGCTGTGACAACTGCGCATCTTGCAAACGAAAATCACCATAAATTCCGATTTATCGAGCAGTCCTCCGCCCCTATAAACCGAAATACGAAACTCACCGATAAATCGGAATTTGAAAGTTATGCGGAAAATAATAGCTGCTGCAAGGCAAAAACCTTGCAGCAGCTCTATTTTTATGATTTATGCAATTGCTCTGTAAAGGAATGTCACGATTTGTCCACGGGTGCAGCTTGCGTTCGGCGCAAACTTGCCGCCACCCATGCCCTGCGTGACTTCATTCTCAACTGCCCAAAGGACAGCCTTGAAATAATAGTCACTTGTCTTGACATCAGAGAACGGATTGTTGGTGCTTGCGGGTTCGGGCTCGCCCTGGCTTCTCCACAGGAAGGTTGCAACCTGAGCACGGGTACATGTTGCATTCGGTCCAAAGGTTGTAGCGCTTAGACCTGTGGTAATGCCGTTTTCTACTGCCCAAAGGACTGCCTTGTAGTAGTATTCTCCTGCCTTAACGTCCTTGAAATTGTTCTTCGTGGAGGTCGGTTCAGGACTGCCGCAAGCACGCCACAGGAAGGTCACGATCTGACCACGTGTACACGGCGCATTCGGTGCAAAGCTCGTTGCGCTCATGCCGTTGGTGATGTTCTTTCCAACTGCCCACAAAACAGGCGTTGCAAAATAGTCACTTTCCTTCACGTCCGTAAACGGATTCTCTGTCGGAATCTCGGGTTCATTGGGCTGTTCCGTCGGTTCGGAAGGCTCTTCGCTCGGCTCAGTGGGTTCTTCACTCGGCTCGGAGGGTTCTTCACTCGGTGTCGTCGGTTCCTCGCTCGGCTCGGTCGGTTCTTCACTCGGTGTCGTCAGTTCCTCGCTCGGCTCGGACGGTTCTTCGCTCGGTGTCGTCGGTTCCTCGCTCGGCTCGGTCGGTTCTTCACTCGGTGTCGTCGGCTCCTCACTCGGCTCGGTCGGCTCTTCACTCGGCTCGGTCGGCTCCTCACTCGGCTCGGTCGGCTCCTCACTCGGCTCGGACGGTTCTTCGCTCGGCTCGGACGGTTCTTCGCTCGGCTCGGACGGTTCTTCGCTCGGCTCGGACGGTTCTTCGCTCGGTGTCGTCGGTTCCTCGCTCGGCTCGGTCGGCTCATCACTCGGTGTCGTCGGCTCCTCACTCGGCTCGGTCGGCTCTTCACTCGGCTCGGTCGGCTCCTCACTCGGCTCGGTGGGTTCTACATCGTCATTGACCGCTTCCACACTCGTTACGGCAAAACCATATTCGCAATAGGAACCATCGCTGACCAGCTTGATCTTCACCGTATCGCCTGTAACGATGATCGTCTTCCCTGCCAGTGCTGCACCGGTATAGCTTCCGACCAAAGTACCGTCAGCGGTGTAAACATGGATGTAGTCACTGCCCTCTTCCACAGAGGTCTCAGCGCTGAAGGTAACGGCAAGCGAAGCTGCACCTTCGATGGAATACTGCCATACATCGCTGCAATTTGTGGTATAGGGATGCAGACTTTGGAGTTCCTCCACAGCCGTAACGATATACAAATCGTTCATGACCGTAACTGTGCAGCTTCCCTTCGCGCCGTTGCCGTCTTGTGCAGTAGCGGTGATTGTTGCAGTACCCTTGGAAATTGCTGTTATAACACCATTTTGATCCACCGTTGCAATATTTTCATCGCTGCTGCTCCAGCTCACAGCCTTATTTGTTGCGTTGGAAGGATAAACATTCGCAGTAAGCGTAAATGTTTCTTCAGCGTTCAGGGACACGTTCGAGTTATTCAAGGAAATGCTTGTCACCGGTTGAACAACCGTGATCATGCAGTTCACTTTCTTGTTTCCTGCAATGAAACTGATCGTACATTCGCCAAGCCCAACCGCTTTCACGACACCGATATCTGTTACCGTTGCAACGGAGGTATTGCTGCTCTTCCATGCAGCTTCATCGGTAAAGTTAGAAGGCGTGATCGTTGCGCACAGTGTCGTGCTTTCGCCTTTGTTCAAAGTCAACTGAGAATGATTCAGCACGATTTCCGTCGCAGGAATATCGATCGCCACAAATGTTGCGCCGATTTCGGCTGCATAGGTCTCTGCGGTCGTTCCCGCAACACCGTAGATCGTCAAAATGTTCGGATAGCTGAAGGCGCTGGTTGCGATCGTGGTCGTTCTTCTCGGAATGGTTACGGAAGTCAGCTTTGTATCGTTCGCAAAGGCATTCTTTCCGATCTCGCTCACGCCATAGGGAAGCTCAATGCTCTCTAAAACGCTGCAATTTGCAAATGCACTCTCCGGAATCTTGGTGATTCCGGTACCGAGCTTCACCTCGCTCAGCGATTCGCAACCATCAAAAACCATGGTTCCGAAAGAGGTGACCGTATCTGCAATTTCCGCCTTTGTCATAGCTTCGCACCCCGCAAATGCAGCATTTGCAATGCTATTACAGCCTTCTGGGATGACGATTGCTGTCAATCCGTTTTTCTTAAAGGCATCGTGTCCGATCGAACGAAGCGTACCGGGCAACACAATTTGCTGCAAGGCGGAACAATTCAAGAATGCGCTATCTCCAATCGAAGTCACCGCTTCCGGCAGGATAACTTCTTCTAAGCTACTGCAAGCATTGAAGGCATTTTTGGGTATGCTTTGACAGTTATTTGATAATGTTGCATTTTTAAGATTTGCGCAGTTTTGGAAAACCTTTTCCCCCATAGATTTGACAGAGTTTGGAATCGTGATCGTCTCCAAACTCGTACAACCATAAAACGCATTGCCACCAATATTCTCAACCGAATTCGGAATGGTAATGGTCTCCAAGCTCGTGCAACCATCAAATGCATACGCACCGATTTCAGTCATTGCCGGAAGCAAAGTTACACTCTTAAGATTCGTTGCACCATTAAAACACCACGAGAATACGCTTGTCGTGCCTTCCTCGAATGTTACCGTTTCAATACCGCTCGAAGCAAACGGACCTCTCGTTTTGTATCCGTCGTAATTTCCAACGTTTTCAAGCGTTTTCGGAATGTGAATCGACTTCAAATCAGAACAGCCATAAAATGCACTACCATCCAACGTTTTCAAATTTCCGGGGAGTTTAAGTTCCGCAAGATTCGCACAACCGGCAAATGAGGCGCTTTCGATCACCGTTACCGAATCCGGTATTTCGATGCTCGTCAGTGCAGAACACCCTTCAAATGCACGATGGCTGATTTTTGTCATAGTCGGGAGCAGCGTTACATCTTTAAGATTCATTGCGCCGAGGAAAATTCTGGAAAGCACGCAGGTCGTTCCTTCCTCGAATGTTACTGTTTCAACGCCGCTCGAAGCAAACGGACCGCCGGTTTTATATCCGTCATAGTATCCGATGCTCTCGATCGATTTTGGAATATGGGTCGACTTCAATTCAGAACAGCCGTAAAAAGCACTGCCATCCAACGTTTTCAAATTTTGGGGGAGATCAATTCCCGTAAGGCTCTTGCAGTTCTGGAAGGAAGCACTTTCGATCACTGTTACCGAATCCGGTATTTCGATGCTCGTGAGTGCAGAACATCCTTCAAATGCACGATGGCTGATTTTTGTTATGGTCGGGAGTAAAGTCACACTCCTGAGATTTGCTGCTCCATGGAAAATCCATGCAGGTACATTCGTTGTACCTTCCTCGAACGTAACCACTTCTATTCCGCTTGTGGCAAACGGACCTGCTTTCTTGTATCCGTCGTAATCCCCCACACTCTCAATTGATTTCGGAATGTGGATCATTTTCAATGAGGCGCAACCGTAAAATGCGCTGCCACCTAAGGTTTTCAATTCAGGCGGAAGCTCAAAGCTACGCAAGCTTGTGCAATTTTGGAACGCTCCACTTTCAATTGTGATCACGGAATCAGGCAACTGTACACCGGTAAGATATTGCTTGTTTATAAATGCTCTGTATCCGATCGCAGTTACCGTATAGCCATCGATCTTCTCAGGGATGGTGATGACCGAGCCGCCACCTGAGAAGCCGGTGATGGTGGCATTGTTTTCTTCATCCAAGGTATAGGTATAGACAACCACAGGGGTTCCGTTGCGGTCAAAGCCGGAGCTTCCGCAGCCACCGAGCCAACCGCTGCTCCAATAGTTGGAGTAGGCATCGGTAAAGTAGCCATTGCTATAGACATTTCCCCTTGAGCAGGAGCAGACCTCCCGATGATCCTCGTAGTGATGGATCACTCGGACAGGGCTGTTGGTCGGCGACCAAATTTCGTAGTCTTTGGAAAATTCCTTCTGAAACGCTCCTACGCCGACAGACAGCGATACACCGCATTCCAAATAAAGATACATCGCCGATTGTACACACTGTCTCGGTGCACCGTCGGAATAGGTCGAGATCTCTGCAATTCCCTTAACGCCGACCTCAGCGTAAACATAGCCGGAGACGATGTCGCAGGGAACATCATAAACGCCGAATTTTGCATTTATGCCCGCTTTGATCGTCGCCTCAGCAACCAGGGTAAAGCCGCCGGAGCGGAAGCTTCTCGGCACACTAAAGCCCGAAGAAGGACTGTAATCAACACCAACGGACATCGTTCCGCTAAACGTTCCGGTAAGACTTCCCGCCAAGCTATAGACAAGCGAGACATCCAAACCACCTACACCGGGGAACCCCCAATAGCCGAGGGTCAGCTTCTGCATCCCCAACGCTTCCATCAGATCCGTCTGTGCTCTCAGCTGCAATTCATAGCCTGCAGACAAAATGACAGTTGCAGATTTTGCACCGCTCTTGAACTTATACTCCAAAACAGGATCCATCAGCTTTACAGATGCCGTTGCAGAACAGCCGTCTCCAATATTGAGCGTTTTTTTGAGTTGCATTGTTTTCAGTTGCTTGGCTTTACGGGTATCGGCATGTGCGGCAATCGCAGCATCTGCCTTGCGTGCATCGGTGTATTCCGTTCCGGTCACCTCGTCGACATAAACAACCTCTGTTCCCTCAGCCGGAATGAAATTCACGAACTCTGTGTTCATCATGCCCTGTGCATCCACATTGACAACTGCGCTGTCGTCCTCAAACGCAGTGACGGTCAGGAATGTGCAGCCTTCACTCTCTGTAACGCTGTTTGCAACATACGCACACGGCACATCCTGATACCACACAACAAAGAGATCACCGACTTCGAGTGTCTTCGGGCAGTTGAAGATCGTCACACCATCGGGGGTGATCTCAAGCTCAGTGCCGTTCGGAATCTCGATCACGTCCGTTGAAAATTCATAGGTACTCTCGTAAGACGTTTGGATCACTCTGGATTCCAGCACAGCCTTTGCATCGGCAAGCATGGTTGCAGATTCCGCTGCAGTGATCGCTTTCTCGGGTTGGAAGCTGCCATTGGACAGAGTGAACCAACCACGGTCGATCGACACCTGCGCCGCATCAAGATATGTAACCTCCGCTGTATCATGGAAGGTGTAGGCTACATTCTCATCGAGCTGAAAGCCAAGGCATGCATTGAGTGTCTGCGCAGCAAATTCACGGCTTGTCGGCTCATCCGGACAGAAAGCCTTGCCTGCCTCAATGTCCACGACGCCGAATTGCACCGCAACCAGGATGTCACGGTAATACGCCTCGTCACCGGTCAGATCGCTGAAGTAATTATCCGGCGCATGCTGCTCCTCAACCGTCATTTCAAACGTTTCGACAAGCTGTTCTATCCACCACGCACGGCTCAGCGCATCGGCATCGATGCTCATCGGTTCTTGTTCGGGCACCGCCTTTGCATCAATCGAGCTTTCGTTTTCTGCTGCGGCAATACGCACCTGCGGCAAGCATGCAAGCAAAAGTGCAAAAATCATCAGTAAACTAATACATCTTTTCATAATTATCCTCCTTTTTATAATTGTTGTTTTACTGAAAAACGCTCTGTTTCTATCCCCTCCCACCATCAGGTGGTTGCAAAAGTACACTTTTGCTTCCACGGGTATTGACAAGCAAAAATGGAAGGTTTATACTGATAATGTTATGTAATGGTTGCAAAATTCCAATGGTTGACAAAGTGTACTTTAACTTCCACTTCAAATTCAATACAATGACGCAATATAAAAATAATTAACAATTTTGTTATTCCCGCCAAGATTCTTCGGTCGCTACACTCCCTCAGAATGACATATTGCGAAAATGCAACTTTTTCATCCCTCATCATTACTCTCATCGGCAAACCGAAATTCGACAAACATTTATACTGTTACCCAATAAAAATAATGAACCAATTCCGACTTGCCGGGCAGTTTGAATTTTCAAAAATCGACTTACAACAACCTATCGATGACGCGCAGCGCCGGGAGGGGTACGCAGGGGAGGGCGGTCTTATGGCGAGATCAGATGCTCGAAACAGCAAGTGGAACGATAGCCATAACTTAGCGCCTCCCCTGCTGCGCCTTCTTTGGTTACTTTCTTGGCAAGACAAGAAAGTGACGCCCCACGCAGTGGAGCAAACCGAAAGCTTGGACGCAGTTTCGATACTCTCGCCAAGATCCTTCGCTGCGCTCTTAAATGACAAATATAAAATGCAAGCCTCAGCGATAAATCGGAATTTGAAATACAATATGAACAAATCAAACGGGTGAAGCCGATCGGCTTCACCCGTTTGATTGATTAGGTTGCGATGTTGATTTTGAGTGTTTTGCGTGATTGATTTGCTGTCGTTTTGCGTTATTTTGCCTCCATGTAGGCGGCGACGGAATCTCCGTAGGTGAGCATGGCGTTGACCATGTTCAGTTCGTCCTCTGCGACGTTGGTCTTCGCTCTGACTTGGGCGACGTAGCTTTCCACGCTCCAGGAGACGGTCTGGGAGATTGCGGTTTCGCCTTCGTAGAACGTTGCGTTGATCACGTCACGCATTTCCTTTGCGCCGACATTTTCATAAATTGCGGAGAACATGATATTGCCCTTGTTGGTAGCTGCGATTTCCGCCAAAACCTTGCCCTCGCTGTCAGTGATGACACACTTGATGGCATCGGGGTCGGTTGCGGTGGTGCAGATGCAGGACAAATTCAACTGCACTCTGGAAGTGACGGTGATATTGGTGTTTACAGCTGCGCCGGTGCCGGTGGAAGCTGCGTTGTTCACCGCCTCGGGAATTTCCACGGTTGCATAAGAAAGCTGTTCTTCCGTCAGGTCTGCGGTGACAAGATTTTCTGTGTTGTAGCCTAAGCGAACCTGAGCAGCAGCGCCATATTTCAGCATATCAACTGCCATGGTTTTCAGCTCGGGGATAGAAGCTTCTGCATCGATCTTTCCGAGCAAATAGCTCTTGATGGAATCGACAACAGTCGTGCCGTAGTAGATCGTGCCGTCTTCGCCAACTGCGTAGAGCGTTGTGGAGAAGTTGTCGCCCATTTCCTTGGCGTTGATGCCCTTGTAGGTGACCTGATACATCAGCGCTTCGCCCGTTGCAGGATTGACCTTTGACGTCATCTGCTCACGATCTTCTGTGATGCCGTAAATCGTGGTAATGGGATCGCCGCCTGCAACATCTTTCTTAACTTCTAAATAGAAATCTTTGTAAGAGTTGACGTCTGCGCCCATGATGTTGTAGGTAACGGTCATCTCAGCGCCGACAGAGATCGACATCGTGAATTTTAAGCTGTCCTTCGGCTCATACTTCGGTTCGGTGACTTCAATTGCACCGCAAACGCAAGTGCCATCAATGTAATTGTGATCTTCACTTACGTTATAGTCGCAGCTTTCGCAAGTGACAGTGTGATTCTCGCCGTGGTCGGTATAAGCATAACGGTGACCGGTTGCGGCAACCTCGTCCGCCGTGTAGCTGTCGGAACAAATTGCACAGGTGTAGGTCGTGTAGCCGTGTTCGGTGCAGGTCGGTGCTGTCACAACGGCTTCGTAGGTATGACCCAATGCTGCGACTTCGTTCTGCGCTATGAGGATTTCGACGCAGACGGAGCAGTGCTTACCTTCGGTCAAACCGGTTGCGGTACAGGTTGCAGCGACTGCCTTGTCGATGACCTCGGTATGACCGTTGGCTTCGATGACGGTTTGTGCAACTAAAACTTCACCGCAAACGGAGCAATACTTACCCTCGGTCAGACCGGTTTCGGTGCAAGTTGGCTCGACGGCTGCGTCGATAACTTCGGTGTGTCCGTTGGCTTCAATGACGGTTTGTGCAACGAGGATTTCGCCACAGACGGAGCAATGCTTGCCCTCGGTTAGACCTGTTTCGGTACAAGTTGGGGCTACAGCACTATCGATCACTTCGGTATGACCGAGCGCGTCAAGGATGCCGCGCGCTACGAGGCTCTCACCACAAACCGAGCAATGCTTGCCTTCGGTCAAGCCTGTTTCGGTGCAAGTCGGAGCAACGGCGCTGTCGATGACTTCGGTATGACCGTTGGCTTCGATGATAGTTTGTGCAACGAGGATTTCGCCACAGGTGCTGCAGTGCTTACCTTCCGTCAAGCCGGTTTCGGTACAAGTGGGAGCAACTGCCTTATCGATCACTTCGGTGTGTCCGTTGGCTGCGATGACGGTTTGAGCGATCAAAACTTCGTTGCAGACGGAGCAGTGCTTTCCTTCCGTCAAACCTGTTTCGGTGCAAGTGGGAGCAACCGCTTTGTCGATCACTTCAACA
>SVKY01000048.1 GCA_015068235.1 Oscillospiraceae bacterium | reverse complement strand
GCGTCGGCACAAATACTCTCCGAGCCTTTATGAATTACTACTTTGAGAACGGTGTGGACGAGCTTTATACACAAACTTGGTCGGGCAACGTCCGTATGCTCCGCTGTGCCGAAAAGCTCGGCTTCGTGGAGTGTAACCGCAACGTCGGCATGCGAGAGGTTGACGGGCAGAAGTACGATGGATTGACCTTTAGATTGAAAAAGTAATGAGTGTTGAAATACAAGAAAATCGCCGTTTGGTGCTGAAAGGCAACGACAGAGCTATCAAGTTCTATGAAAGATATGGTTTTCGCTTTGACGGTACGGAGCAAGAAATAATGCTCGGTACACCGAACACGGAGTTGAGGATGATATATGAGCGACATTGAAACAATTGTTAATGATTTTTGCCGTGAGAACGGCTTATCCGTGAAGCTGTCCTACGATATGCCCTCCGGCTACGAAACTGCCTATGGCACCTATGATATAACAGTTAACACTTTGTTTCTGAATGTCGCCATCCTCCAAGATGCACCGAAGTATGAAGTGCTGTTTTATCTATTTCACGAACTGCGTCACGCAATGCAATATCTTTACCCGTCATTGTTTAGTGAGCAAATACAAGAGAGCAGATTTTACGTTGTGTTATACAATGGAGTATGCTATAAGCTTATAGATAATGAGTGGAAAGAATGTGCTTTGGTGGGTTCAGAAGAATACTTCACACGAGTCTATATGAGCCTGCCTTACGAGATAGATGCCAACAGATATGCATATGAGAAAGCAAAAAAGCTTTGCGGAGATTCAGCCGAACTGATTGAGCTTTATAAATTGTGGATGCCGGCAGAAAGACTTGATTACGATGAACATCGAAAGGTATTTGCGCGTATAGATAATTGCATAGAAAGAAAAAGATATGATTGAAACAAAAGACTTAATCTTAAAACAAGGCTCAGCCGACGATTGGCAAGACCTATATAGAAACCTTTGGAGTCGTGGCGAGGTGTTCCGCTATATGTTCACCAAGCCGAGTCAGACCGAGGAACACGCCATGAAGAAAACCGCAGCCTATGCAGAAATGCACAAGGAAGTCAAAACGGAATTCTTTGTGTACGATAAGGCGACCAAGCAAGCTATCGGTATTGCCGGACTAAAGGAAATGAAGCCGAGCATATATACCGTTACCGACATAGCTCTTTGCCCCGATTTTCACGGTAAGGGTTATGGCAAGCAGATATTGACCTCCTTTATCTCCTTGGCTTTTGACGAACTTGGCGCAACCGAGTTACATTACGATTGCTTCAAGCAAAATGAGGTATCAAAGCGCTTGGCACTCTCGTGCGGTTTTGCATACACGCACTCAGAAGAAGCTGAACTGACGAAGGACGGCGAAAAAGTGATTTTAGACTATTACGAGGTGAGAAAATGAGAGCTGCATTTCAAATATTGGCAATACCGTATCGGATTATTGACGGCACTCCGAGATATTGTGTGTTCCATCGTGCCGATCACGACCAATGGCAGTTTATAGCCGGAGGTGGTGAAGATGAAGAAACGCCGTTAGAAGCGGCAAAAAGAGAAACATTTGAGGAAGGTGGAGTTCAGGCATCTAAGTGGATTGAACTGACGAACTTAGCTTACCTCCCCGTGACCATCATATCTGAAAAATGCCGTCAGCATTGGAGCAAAGATACCTATGTCATTCCCGAATACGCTTTCGGTTTTGAATGCCAAGGAAATATAGAATTATCTCACGAGCATACGGAATGTGTTTGGCTGACCTATGAAGAAGCAATTCAAAAACTCAAATGGGATTCTAACCGAACTGCGCTATTTGAGTTGAATTGCAGAATTATCGTTAAAGAAAATAATTAGGATAAAACAATGAACATACAACAGTTTTGGTCTGCCGTTCTCGCACAGAGAGCAGACGAGATAAGAGAATATTTCCACGCCAATGCCTATGTGAATTGGCATTGCTCCAATGAGCATTTCACGGTCGAGGAATTTATAAGAGCCAACTGCGAGTATCCCGGCGATTGGGATGGCGAAGTTGAAAAGATCGTTACGACGGACGATATGATTATCACCGCAACACGGGTGTACCCCAAGGATCGCTCCGCTTCTTTCCACGTTACGTCCTTCATCAAGCTGAAAGACGATAAGATCGTCGCTATGGATGAGTATTGGGCAGACGATAGCGAAGCTCCAAAGTGGCGACAAGATATGAAGATTGGAAGAAAGATAAAATGAACGCTATAAAAACTGAAAGACTTACCATCCGCCCCATCGTTGCGGATGATTGGAAAAGCATAAAAGAAATATGGGTGGACTTTAACACCTCCGCCCTTTCACAGTACGATAAGCCACACATCACCGATGACGAGGATGTTCGTGCGAGAATTGCAAAATGGGCGGGTGCAAACAGCGGCACAGAGCATATGTTTTTTGCTATCTGCCTCGGAGATACCGTTATCGGATATAGTGCCTTTAACATTAGAGAAAACGGACACGAGATCGGCTACTGTTTCCACTCCGCTTATCACGGCAAGGGCTACGCAAAGGAAAGCCACTTGGTACTTATTGATTATATGCGTGAGCTTGGGATTAAAAGGCTGACCGCAGGTACGGCAATCAATAATACGCTTTCTGTTTCGCTTCTCAAATCTTTGAGATTTGAGCTGATTGAAACGGAAAAGGTATCGTTCTACAAAGATGCCAACGGCAACGATATTGTGTTTGACGGCGGTGTGTTTGAGCTGATGCTATAATGGAGGATCAACGAGATGTCGGACATACTTTTTAAAACAGACGATTACATCTTTTCGTACCGTGTGGGCGGTGTGCTGATACATAACGGAAAGGTGCTTATGCAAAATGCAGAGGGTGATGACGGATATGCCTTTATCGGCGGTCATGTTGCCTTTGGTGAAACGACCGATGAAACCCTTGTGCGAGAGTTCATTGAATACGTGTCTGAATTGCATGAAAACGGTTAAAAAGAGCCGTTTTTATGCAATTTTGCGGCGATGCCGCAAGAACAAGTCGCTATGGCGACTTGTTCAGCAAGCACTAGTATAAGATCCTTCGCCGGCTCAGGATGACAAATACGAACTGCCCATCTCAGCGATAATACTGTTTCTTGATAAAATGATTTAGAAATCATTTTATTGCAGGATGAATATCCTGCACCGCCTGTGGCGGCAAGAAAAGTATTGTACAACATTCTTGGCGTCTACGACGCCGCTCGCAGAGCGGGCAATAAAACGATTCAATCGTTTTATTAAGAATTAGTATAAATCATAATTTGAAATTAAGAAGCGAGGTCGGCTGACCTCGCTTCTTAATTGAAATTATTGAACAACGGCTCTGCACAGGAAGGTCACGATCTGACCTCTGGTGCAGCTTGCATTCGGAGCGAACTTGCCGCCGCCGACACCCTGCGTGACATTATTCTCAACCGCCCACAAAACAGCATTATAATAATAATCGCCGCTCTTCACATCCTTAAACGGATTGGTTGTGCTTTGAGGTGTAGGCTCGCCCTGCGCACGCCACAGGAAGGTTGCGACCTGTCCGCGGGTACAGGTTGCATTCGGTCCGAAGCTCGTTGCCGACAAACCTGTGGTAATGCCGTTCTCGACCGCCCACAACACAGCCTTGTAGTAATACTCCCCTGCCCTGACATCCTTAAACGGATTGGTGGTCGAAGCAGGCTCAGGGCTTCCGCAAGCTCTCCATAAGAAGGTCACGATCTGACCACGGGTGCAATTTGCATTCGGCGAGAAGGTTGTTGCACTCGTGCCGTTGGTAATGTTGCTGCCCACCGCCCAAAGGACAGGAAGGTAGAAATAATCGCTCTCTTTCACATCGACAAACGGGTTGTTGATCGTTGCGTTGGGGTCTGTCTCGTCGCAAATCAAGCAGGTTCCGCCTACAAACGTATGCCCAAGCGCAGGTGTCTCATAGGCGATATAGCTATCACCGCAAGAGCAGGTATGTGTCGTGTAGCCGTCAACTGTACAGGTTGCATCGACAGTATAGATCTCATAGTTATGCACATGTGTATCACTCGGCAAAACGATCAAGCGTGTCGGCAAATATTCCTCACCGGCAAAGCTCAAAAGATAGATTTCCGTTTCGCCTGCCTTAAGACCGTAGACATCGATGTTGAAATATCTAACCAAAACTCCATCTATGGTTTCTTCCTCATAGCGCGGATTGGACAGGTTAGCCAGTGAAGGATCACGCAGCTCCCATGTGTAGTTGTAAACCGAATCATCGTAGAAATCTGCATACAAATATAACGTTTCACCTTCAATGACACAGAAGCCGCCGCATTGCTCGCACTGGCTATCGACAAAATGATGCGCTTCCTTCTCAAGCTCAGCTTCGTAGGTGTCTAAGCAGTTCAGACAGGTGTTGTTCACAATGCCCACTGTTGTACAGGTTGGTTCCGTTATAATCGATTCTAAGTAATTATGCCCCAATGCCGGCACGACCGTGGTCATAGTCTCCTCACAAATCAAGCAAGTGTAGAGCAGCTCACCTTCATTCGTGCAGGTTGGCGCAAGCGTCTGTGTGCCGCTATCCCAAATGTGTTCGCAGGTGATCGGCTCATCGGACAAAACAACAAGCTCCGCAGTTGTCCACAAATCTCCGATAGAATCATAAAGGCTGAGGATCGTCTCACCCCGAGAAAGACCCAAAATATCCACGGAATAACGGTACTCCCACACACCATCGGCATATTCCGTATATCTCGACATATTCGACAGTTCTACAATAGACGGATCCGCCACGCTCCATGTATAGCCATAAAAATCCGTATCCGTTGACCAAGCATAAAGATTGATCGTTTCGCCGACGTAAACGCAGAAAGCACCGCAATTTTGGCACATATCATCGACGATCCAATGATCGCAAGCTTCTACCTCTGCGCACAAGCTGCAAACACCGTCTACATAGCTGTGTCCGGTCGCATCGAGGATCGTCTCGGAAAGAATCGCACCACAATCCTCGCAGACAGTTCGAATATAGCCGTCTTCGGTACAGGTTGCCTCCACAGACTCGGTCGTCTGGCTTGAATGATCGCAAGCTTCTACCGCTGCGCACAGGCTGCAAACACCGTCTACATAGCTGTGTCCGGTCGCCTCGAGGATTATCTCGGAAAGAACCGTGCCACAATCCTCGCAGACGATTCGAATATAGCCGTCTTCGGTACAAGTTGCATCCACAGAGTCGGTAATTTCGCTTGAATGCAGGCAATCTCCCGGCAGCTCGACATCGGGCTTGCTCGCATCAGACAATGTCCATGTGGAATAGACCGTCTGATAATTGTCTACATTTCCATGTCCCGGATATACATCCTCAGAGGATACCACGATCGGGAAAGCGCTGTAATTGTTTCGTGCTGTATAGATATCCGTATACTCATGGCACCAATCCCAGTAGCCGACATTGACTTTCATCTTTGCAATCGCAGAAGCCACATTTGAGCCGTTCTTCATCTCATTGAAGAACGCTTCTTCCCACTGATAATCATAGTAGAAGGTAACGGACTGAGAGTAGCCGTAGGCAACCTCAACGCCCTTCTCACGCAGCGGTGCATGCAAGCCGTCGGTCGCCATGCCAAGGCAGATCGCGATCCAAAGCAAGCTGTTCGGTGCTTCCTTGTCCATGTGATTTGCAATGCAGGTACCGTCTACGGCGTAATAGTACATACCTGCACCATTTCCGCCGTAGTTGACAGCATGGTAGTTGTATGTATTGTAGTCATAAGCATAATCGGCATCCGTCAAGCCTTCGCCAGTTTGCAGCAAAATATACGATGTCGTTGCGCCGGAAGTATAATCGTTTTCATTATACGCATTGGCAAAATCCGTCTCACCGTGGCTGTCGAAAATTACGACAGCGCCTTCCTCGATCGCATCCGCCACAGCATTGATCGTTGCGGTCTGTCTTGTATAAAGATGATACGTACCACCGGTTGCCTCTGCAATAGAGTCCGCCTCATTCTGATATTGCGTCGTGAAATCCCCATCAATTCCGTAATAAGGCTCGATCAAATATACATCACGAGCAGCTGTGCCGCTTTTGCTGGCATAGCTGACCGTCTGCATCGCAGGCTGTGACAAAGCAGCTTCATCTTTTTCCGCTTCCAACGCCATATTGCGCAATCTTGCGCTATAGCCGCAGGTCACGCCCGTTGTGGTCTCAAACGTAAAATGATCCTTACCGTTCCAGCGCAGTGTGTCTTCGACATAAAGCGCATTCTTCTCAACCGCCTCTGCAACAGCTTGCGCAGTTTCGGCATCAGCTCTGCTCTTTTTTTCAGAGGCAAACAAAATCTTCCACATTTCGTCCACCGCCTCGTAAGCAGCTTCGGAAATCACCTCAGTTCCCTTCTCGATACTTGCCGCAAAAACCGTATACGGCATCAGCATCGACAAGACCAAGACAAAAATGATCAATCTTTTCATACCATTTCCTCCATTCATAATTTCAACTTTGGACGTAAGCGTACATGATACAAAATCTCGATCCGATCGATCAGAAGATCGTAAATGAAGAACGAGATATTCGCCAATACCAGCATGAGCCCCAGCATCCACGTCTGCACGCCTTCAAAATCCTTGCTGACATCAGTAAGCTCAAACACTCGAAGCATCAGCCAATAAGCGACAAACACGGTTGCATTGAGATAAACAAATTTCAGCACGTATTTTAATGGTTTGAGCCTGTTAAAATACTTCTTAAGCATCGGATAATATCCGAAAAACACAAACAATACTGCACTTTCCTTCACTGGTGCCATAAATGCTGCCAAAATCGCTACCGCCATGAACCATATCCATCCCCACGTTTTTCCGCATTCGGCATAAACCGGGATCATGATCAGCGATGCAAGCACAGGACAAGCGATGGATGCAAATGGAATCACGCCACCCATAAACATCACCGCAAGCGCCATTGCCGCCAAAATGCCGCACAGCGCTGTCCGCTTGGTGTTATTTCGTTTCATTGAGGCTGCCTCCGGCATTGTCCTTCAAAAGCGCATATTTGATATCCCACAGCTTTTGCGACAGATCAACGTAGTAAGCATGCGGATTGTCAAAGCGCTTGACCTCGTCCCAAAGCGTGTCCACCTGTTGCGCACAATAGGTGCGAATCTCATCGAGCGTGGGAAGATTATAAACCAGCTCACCGTTTTTGAAGATCGGAACCTGAAGCTCCTTAGCGGTGAAGTCATAGACCTCTTTTTGCTTCCACGTTGCCTCGGGGTCAAAGATGTGCAGATTCTTGCTGTCATCGACGACCTCATCGTAAACCGCTAAATAGTCTGCGATCGCCTTGCCCGTATCATTGCCGTAAAAACGGTAAAGCTTCTTATAATGCGGATTCGTGATCTTGCCGACATTCTCGGAGATCTTGATTTTGGGCAAAACCTCGCCCTCGTCGTTCTCCACGGCGACAAGCTTATAAACGCCGCCGAACACGGGTTCGCTGCGTGCGGTGATCAGGCGTTCACCGACACCGAACATGTCGATTTTTGCCCCCTGCCGCAGAAGATCCTGAATGATATACTCATCCAACGAGTTGGACACTGAAATCTCACATTCCGTCCAGCCTGCTTCATCGAGCATCTGACGGGCTTTCTTCGTCAAATAGGTCATATCGCCCGAATCCAGGCGAATGCCGCATTTTTTGATTCCCTTGGGCTTCAAGACCTCGTTAAATACACGGATCGCATTCAGAACACCGCTCTTGAGCGTGTTATAGGTATCGACCAAAAGCGTTGCACTGTTCGGATACAGCTCGCAATAGGTCTTAAACGCCTCATACTCCGAATCGAACATCTGCACCCAGGAGTGCGCCATCGTGCCGCCGGCTGGAACACCGTAGAGTTGATCGGAGATGGTGCAGGCTGTGCCGTTACAGCCACCGATATAGGCAGCTCTTGCACCTAAAATCGCACCCTGTGCGCCCTGCGCTCTTCTTGAGCCAAATTCCAGCACTCTCCTGCCCTGTGCAGCTCTGACCACACGGTTTGCCTTCGTTGCGATCAAGCTCTGATGGTTCAAGATCAACAAAACATAGGTCTCGATCAGTTGCGCCTCAATGGCAGGTGCACGAACTGTCATCATCGGCTCCTTCGGGAAGATCGGTGTTCCCTCGGGCACTGCATAGATATCACCGGTAAAACGGAACGTGCGCAAATATTCCAAAAATTCTTCACTAAAAATCCCACGCTTACGCAGATACGCAATATCCTCCTCGGAAAAGTGCAGATCTCGGATATACTCGATCACCTGCTCCAAGCCTGCGGCAATGGCAAAACCACCGCCATCGGGCACATTGCGAAAAAAGACATCGAAGTAACAAATGCGGTCACGCATCTTATTTTGAAAATATCCATTGCTCATAGTTAACTCATAAAAGTCACAAAGCATCGTCATATTGAGTTTGTCATAAGTATCCATAGGTATGCCTCCTCTATTTTATACTAATTCTTAATAAAACGGTTTCATCGTTTTATTACCCACTCTACGAGTGGGTGGCGGCGTAGCCGACAAGAATGTTGTACAATACTTTTCTTGCCGCCACAGGCGGTGCAGGATGTTCATCCTGCAATAAAATGGTTTTCATACCATTTTATCAAGAAACAGTATTATAATCTCATTATACACCTTAAATATTAAAAGCGCAACGATTATTTTGTTGACCTGAGCAAAGGAATTTGATATTATAGTAATATAAACGCAAAAGGAGTATAGATATGTCAATCGAAATCGGGATCAAGGGTTCTTCTTCCGCCCTTGTCGAAAAAGAAGATACCGCGCAAATCGTAGGTTCAGGCGATCTCTTGGTCTACGCAACGCCTTGCATGGTTGCTTTGATGGAGGGTGCAGCCTGCGAGTCGATCGCACCTTTTCTTGCCGAGGGCGAAAGCTCCGTCGGCACAATGATGAACGTCGTACACACCTCGGCAACCCCTGTCGGTATGGAAGTCAGAGCAGAATCGCTCGTCACTGCCGTGGACGGAAGAAAGGTCTGCTTTGAGATCGTCGCATATGACGAGGTCGGCGAGATCGGTCGTGCAACGCATGAGCGTTTTATTATTAAAGCAGACCGTTTTTTGGAAAAAACCTATGATAAGCTGTGAGGAAGCTATGGAAAAACAATTTTTAGAAGCCGGTGAGATCGTCAGCACACACGGCATTCAGGGCGAAGTTAAAATTCTGCCATGGGCAGACAGCCCCGATTTTTTGCTGAAATTTAAGACATTTTATTTACAGGGAAAGCCCTTCGAGGTCGTTTCCTCCCGAGTGCACAAGACCTGCGTGCTTGCGAAGCTTCAGGGCATCGATACACCCGAGGATGCGATACGCTTGCGTGGGCAAAAGGTCTGCATCGATAGAAGCAAGGTACAGCTTCCGAAGGGAACGGTATTCATTGCCGATCTTTTGGGCTGCCGTGTGCTGGATGATGACGGCTGCGAGATCGGCAAGATCAAAGACGTTCTCACCATGCCCTCGAGCGATGTGTATGTCATTGAGGGCGAGCACAAATACATGATCCCGTCCGTCAAGGAATTTGTCAAAGAGATCAACGTTGACGAGGGTTATGTCCGAGTGCATCTGATCGAGGGGATGCAGACCGATGCGAATTGATATTTTGACCCTGTTCCCCGACACCGTCGGAGACATGATGAACGAATCGATTTTGGGCAGAGCGCAGGAACGAGGCTTTATCCGCATCGAAGCGCACCAAATTCGTGATTATACGACCAATAAGCAAAATCAGGTCGATGATTATCCCTATGGCGGCGGTCACGGCGCTGTGATACAGGCAGATCCGCTATATAACTGCTGGGCGAACGCCTGCGATGAGGCAGGAGGTCCTGTGCATACGATCTACCTGACCCCCTGCGGACATGTTTTCAAGCAAGCTGATGCAAAGCGCCTGTCCAAGATGGATAATATCATTTTGGTCTGCGGACATTACGAGGGCATTGACCAGCGCTTCATCGATGAATGTGTGGATGAGGAGATCTCCATCGGAGATTTTGTCTTAACCGGTGGCGAGATCCCTGCTATGGCGGTTGCGGATGCGATTTGCCGTTTAGTTCCGGGCGTTTTATCCGATGCCGAATGCTTCGAGGACGAGAGCCATTGGGACGGAACATTGGAGTATCCGCAATATTCCCGTCCGTCTGTTTGGCACGGTCGTGAGGTTCCGCCGATTCTGCTCTCGGGTGATCACGCCAAGGTCGCACGCTGGCGCAGAAAGCAATCGCTTTTACGCACTCGTGCAAGACGTCCCGATATGTATGAAAAGCTCGTTTTCACCTCCAAAGAGGACAAAAAAATCCTGAAGGAGATCGCAGAAGATGATTACAACGCTGAAGAAGTGGATCAAGGAAAGTAAATCCGCTGTATTTTTTGGCGGCGCAGGTGTCTCTACAGAATCCGGAATTCCCGATTTTCGAAGCGTGGACGGTCTGTACAGCCAAAAATTTGACTATCCTCCCGAGGAGATCATCTCTCATAGCTTTTATGAGAGAAAAACAGAATATTTTTTCCGATTTTATCGTGAAAAGATGCTTCCTTTGGGCTTTGAACCAAACATTACGCATCAAGTCTTGGCTCGTTTGGAGCAAGAAGGGCATTTATCTGCGGTCGTGACGCAAAACATCGATGGACTGCATCAAAAAGCCGGCAGCCGAAACGTCTTTGAACTGCATGGCAGCGTTTTGCGCAACTATTGTGTCAGATGCCACAAGCTTCACAGTGCAGAATTTGTCAAAAATCATGTCGGAATCCCTCTGTGCGATTGCGGCGGCATCGTCAAGCCCGATGTCGTTTTATACGAAGAACCGCTCGATGACAAGGTGATGATGGGTGCGATCAATGCCATTGCAAATGCCGATCTTCTCATTGTCGGCGGTACGAGTTTGACTGTCTACCCTGCGGCTGGATTGATCAACTACTATCGTGGGAAACGCTTAGTATTGATCAACCGTGACGAAACACCGTTTGATTCCTATGCCGACCTCGTTTTCCACGACTCTCTGGGCAATATTTTTGCACAATTATAGGAGGCAGTATGAAGCATATTGCGCATATCCGCAGTGACTTTTCGACCAAATTCGGTGTTCCTCGTCAGAGCGGTTTGGTCGAGGAACTGACCGCAACGGTCGTTTTCGAGCCCGAGTACCGCAATGCCGATGCACTTCGTGGCTTGGATGGCTTTTCTCATCTTTGGCTGATTTGGGAATTTTCCAAGGCGAAGCGTGAAACATGGTCCCCAACCGTCCGTCCACCTCGTTTGGGTGGCAATCGGCGTTTGGGTGTCTTTGCCACACGTTCACCGTTCCGTCCGAATCCCGTCGCCCTGTCGTGCGTAAAATTATTGGAGATTCGTCAGACCGAATCCGATGGAACCGTGCTGATCGTCGCGGGCGCTGACCTGATGGACGGCACGCCGATCTACGATATCAAGCCTTATATCCCCTACGCCGATGCCCATCCGGAGGCAACCGGCGGTTTTACCGAAAATGCAGATGATTTTCTTTTGCAGGTCAGCTTCCCCGAAGCACTGCTTGCCAAAGTTCCCCAAAATCGGCGCAAAGCGTTGTTATCCGTCTTGGCGCACGATCCCCGTCCGTCCTACCAGGACGATCCTGAGCGCATTTATGGCATGGAATTTGCCGGTGTAGATGTCCGTTTCACCGTGCGTGATAAAACTTTAACCGTTTGTGAGGTCATATGAAAAAAATTATGTTTGTCTGCCTCGGCAATATTTGCCGCAGCCCGATGGCAGAATTTGTTATGAAAGAATTGGTCGAAAAGAAGGGCGTTGCTCATCTGTTCGAAATTTCCTCCGCTGCCACCTGCTCCGATGAGCTTGGCAATCCGGTCTATCCGCCTGTGCGTGCGCTTCTTTCCGAGCGTGGTATCTCCACCAAAGGAAAAACCGCCTGTCAGCTATCACGAGCAGATTACGATAAATATGATTATTTTATCGGCATGGACAGCAATAACCGCCGCAGCATGCTGAGGCTTTTTTCCAACGATCCGCAGGGCAAGGTCTCATTGCTGATGGACTATACCGACCGTCCCCGTGATGTTGCCGATCCGTGGTATACCCGTGATTTCAAGGCAACTGAGCGTGATGTGGATGAAGGCTGTGCCGCTCTTTTGGAACAGCTGCTCAACGAGAATTAAAAAAACTGACACGTGCCTGATTTTCATTCAAGCACGTGTCATTCCTTTTATTTAGGCAGAACAATAATTTTATCTTCCTTAATTTTATCTTCCTTAGCTGCTTTCCAACCGGCTATAAAGGCTTTTCGCAGCATTTGGAAAAGTAGCTCTTGCGCCTGATCGTATATTTCGTCCTCTAAAAAATCCGAAAATGCTATTTCACAACGATCATCACTCATATCAAACACCCCCATTATATGATTTCTCATGTTTGTACCATATATAATTATACTTATTACAAGTAATAAAGTCAAGCCCATCCTGCTATGATATAGCTAAGGATGTGAGCTTATGATAACAAAATATGCAGACAAGTACATTTCACTTGGCTTAAAAATTGCCTATTATCGCAAAAAAGCAGGCTATACGCAAGAAGCCTTTGCGGAAAAAATCGGGCGCAGCGTTGTTTTTCTCTCTCAGGTAGAAGGCACCGGCAGTGTTGCAGGCATTTCTTTGGAAACGTTATTCCGCATATCGGAAGTCTTGAATGTCCCTGCACACAAATTTTTAGAAGAGTAAACCATTAATTTCACAATTGACATTCTATAAATGTCAATTGTGAAATAATATTAACATATAATTTCTCTGTTGACAAGCACAAAATGTCAATCAGGAGGAAAAAATATGTTTCACAACAGAGCAAACGACGGTCGCAACAATCTTTGTGGTAAAAACGTAGCGAAATTTCGCAAAGAATTGAAGCTGTCGCAACGTCAGCTTGCTGATCAGTTGCAGCTCATCGGCTTGGATATAGATAAAAACGCAATTCAACGAATGGAAGCAGGCAAACGTTTTGTGACTGACATTGAGCTTGTCGCCCTTTCTAAAGTATTGAACGTAGCGTTACTTTCCCTGCTTGAAACATAAACGCCTCGGCTCATTTGAAGCCGAGGCGTTTTGATGATTATTTGGTTTTCGGACTCTTGCGAATGTAGAGAATGCCCAAGCAGCCCTCGCCGCAGTGGCACGAGATCGTGCAGCCTGCTGTTGTTTCATAAATATTTTTGAACGAAGCAGATTCCTTGACCGCAGTTCTTACGGTATTCATAATCTCATTGGAAACAGGCGTATGCGTGATAAAAATCTCATGATCGACGATATCGTTATTGCCTGCCAAGCGTTCACGAACATAATTATCCATGCACTTGGCATAATTGCCTCTGTACTTCTTTCCGACGATCATCTTGTTATCGATGACTTCGATACAAGGCTTTAATCTGAGTAGATTTGCACCGAGTGCTGCAATGGAAGAGCATCGACCGCCCTTTGCCAAATAGTCCAAACGGTCAAGCAGGAAGCTTGCATCAACATAAGGTGCAAAGGCATTGAGCTTTTCAACGATCTTGTTAGGGTCGCTTTCGGTCTTCACAAGACGGCAAGCCTCCAAAACCACATGGCCATGACCTGTAGAAAGGTTGCGAGAATCGACAACGTAGACATTTTCCATCTCCTCTGCCGCCAAAACCGCATTGCGGTGCGTGGAGGAGAAGCCCGAACCGATGTTGATATGGATCACGGCATCGCAATCCTTCAATAGCTCCGCAAAATACTCCTGATACTCACCGATCGGCACTGCCGAGGTCGAGCAAAGCGGATTTCCGGCTGCCACATGCGCAAAAACCTGCGCAGGCGTGATATCAACGCCATCATAGTAGCTCCGATCACCCATGTTGACGATCATCGGTTTAATGGCGATATGATGTTCACGGATCTGTTCAGGGGAAAGATCGCAGGTGCTATCTGCGGAAATTCTGATGTTCATAGCATTCCATCCTATCTTACTTTTTTGATTATTATAACGATTCTGAAAAAACTTGTCAAAGGACAGTTGATTTTCTGTGTGCAATGAGTTATAATTATGATGAGGTGATTTACGTTGACATTGATAGAGTATTATTTGCGTGATCTTCAGCAGATCGCAGACGGCTCTCGTTTGCCGCCGGAAGGCATTGCGCTGACCGAGGACGAGCCTATGCGTCGGGCTGCCCAGCTTCAGGAGCAGATTCAAGCCATGGGAATTGCTGAATTTGTACGCCGCTGCGCTACGCAGGACGGCGAAGTTTTGGAGCAGTCGATTTATGACGAATTCAAGCCCGAGGATCTGATGGCAACGTTAAATGCCCTCACCTCTCAGGCATCCGAGCAGGACGAAGAGCCTGAGGATGCGCCGCCGAAGATCGACGAGCCCGACGGTCCGAGAAATGCTTATGAGGTTCTTTTGGATTGCTGTTGCTTGGACGAAAAGCTTCTGTATTATCTGATCGATGTATTAAAGCGAAATGCGGAAGAGGAATTCCAAAAGCTTGCCCTCGTCACAGCACGCAAGGCTTTTACACAGCACGATTTTCTCTATTGGTTTGCAACATTGCAGGATCGCTCCACACAAGAGGAGCTGATCTGTGTGACGATCATGGATGCTTGCTTAGACCGTTTGGCATCCGAGGGTCAGACAGAATTGATCGCAGCCCTCATCAGCGGCGATCAGACGACCTTTGAGCTGTTCCGCTGTGAAGCGCCTGAGCTGCAACACCTTCCCGATGCGACCTTTGAATGGTTTGAGAACAACTATCTTGCAAAGCTCTATCCCATTCGCTATATGCTGAAATTCAACGGGATCAAATTCCCCACGGAGGTCACACCATGAATCGAGGCGAAATTGCAAAGCAGAATTTTTCGAACGGCAATAACTGCGCACAAGCCACGCTTTTGGCATTTTCCGATCTGACAGGCTTGGATGAAGCGACAGCAATGAAGCTCGCCTCCTCGTTTGGCGGCGGTATGGGGCGCTTGCGTGAGGTCTGCGGAGCTGTCAGCGGTATGTTTATGGCTTTAGGACTCATTTATGGCGACAGCGATGTCCCCACACACGAGAATAAGGTCGCACATTATCAGCGTGTGCAGGAATTAGCTGCAAGATTCAAGGAAAAAAATGGCTCGATCATTTGCCGCGAGCTGTTAGACGGCGTACAAACCACCCACGGTGTCGAGCCTGAGAAGCGCACCGATCAATACTATACCAAGCGCCCGTGCGGTGAGCTTTGCGCCTGTGCCGCCGAGATTTTGCAAAAGTATATCGAAGAAAATCCAATATGATAAAAAATCCGACCTTGGTCCATAGATCAAAGTCGGTTTTTTCATATCATTTTATGAGTGTATATCCAAAGTTCTCTTCGTTGCAGCAACAATATCCGCAATGATCTGAGACTGGGAAGCACTGCAGGTTTCAAGAATTGCATGGATTTTTTCATTGGCTGCCGTTTTTGAATTCACTTGATTGTCAAACAGCAGCTCGTCCGTGCTCACGTCCAACGCAATTGCCAAGTCCACCAGCACCGCCAAGCTCAGTTTTGTATTTCCGGTTTCAATATGACTCATATGTGTAACAGAAATTTCTACCCGTTCCGCAAGCGCCTCTTGGGAGAGTCCTCTCGCCTTTCTTGCCTTTCTGATTCTCTGTCCGATTGCAAAATAATCCATAAAAATCACCCATACAGTACATTTGTACTTGAATTATATAGGCATTTATGTTAAGATAACATAAACTGTATAGACTATTTTATGCCTATATAGTTAATATTATTAGAGACAAGTAATGTCTCACGAAAAGAAAGGATGATTTTTTATGAAGCAAACCGCAAAACACCTGTTGGCATTTCTCCTGTGCGCAGCGATGATTTTCTCTTTGCTGCCAATCGGTGCATTGCAAGCAAGCGCTTATTCCGAAACGGATGTCGCCTACCCCGTCGAGGGTGGCAATATCTACTTTGACAAGGAAACCGGCACTATCACCGATTGCGACGATACCGTAACCAGCGCCGATATCCCTGACAAGATCGACGGCGTTGCTGTCACGACCATCGGCGATGAAGCGTTCTCTGACTGCTCCAGCCTGACGAGCGTAACGATCGGCGACAGCGTAACGACCATCGGAGATTATGCGTTCTATTACTGCTCCAGCCTGACGAGTGTGACGATTGGTGACAGCGTAACGCGCATCGGCGATGGTGCGTTTGAATACTGCACCAGCCTGACGAGCGTAACGATCGGCGACAGCGTGACGAGCATCGGCGGTTGTGCGTTCTTGGGCTGCTCCAGCTTGACGAGTGTGACGATCCCTGATAGCGTAACGAGCATCGGCGGTAGTGCGTTCTGTGGCTGCGACAGTCTGACGAGCGTGACGATTCCCGACAGCGTAACGACCATCGGCAATTGGGCGTTCTCTGACTGCGACAGCCTGACGAGCGTGACGATTCCCGACAGTGTGACGAGCATCGGCAATTATGCGTTCGAAGGCTGCTCCAGCCTGACCGGCATTTGGGTCGATGAAATGAATGAAGCCTATAGTTCTGATGAATGTGGCGTTCTATTCAACAAAGACAAGTCTGCGTTAATTGTTTGTCCCGGTGCTTATTCCGGCGCA
>SVKY01000047.1 GCA_015068235.1 Oscillospiraceae bacterium | reverse complement strand
GCAACCTCGTCCGCCGTGTAGCTGTCGGAACAGGCTGCGCAGGTGTAGGTTGTGTAGCCTGCTTCCGTGCAGGTCGGTGCTGTCACAACGGCTTCGTAGGTATGACCCAATGCTGCGACTTCGTTCTGCGCTATGAGGATTTCGCCGCAGACGGAGCAGTGCTTGCCTTCTGTTAGACCAGTTTCGGTACAAGTCGGCTCGACGGCTGCGTCGATAACTTCGGTGTGTCCGTTTGCTTCGATGACGATTTGCGCTACGAGGATTTCACCACAGACGGAGCAGTGTTTGCCTTCGGTCAAGCCGGTTTCTATGCAAGTTGGAGCAACTGCATTGTCGATGACTTCAGTGTGTCCGTTGGCTGCAATGACGATTTGCGCTACGAGGATCTCACCACAGACGGAGCAGTGCTTACCCTCGGTTAGACCTGTTTCGGTGCAGGTTGGAGCAACTGCATTGTCGATGACTTCGGTGTGCCCGTTTGCTTCGATGACGGTCTGAGCAATCAAAACTTCGTTACAGACGGAGCAGTGCTTACCCTCGGTTAGACCTGTTTCGGTGCAAGTCGGGGCAATGGCTTCGTCAATGACTTCAATGTGCCCGTTTTGGCTGATGGCTTCGGTTTTGGTGCCGTTGCAGATTGCGCAGGTGTAGGTTTTTACGCCACCTTCGGTACAGGTTGGGGCGGTCGTGACCTTGCCGCCATCGTAATTATGGGTGGATTCCACGCTGTAGCCGCAAGAGCAAGCTGCTTTGTGGTTCGTTTCACTCACGCTGCTGTAAGAATAGCTGTGCGCCGCTGCGGTAAATTGCGCCGTTACGGTCATGTCGGCGGTGACGCTGGTCAAAGACTTGTCCCAACCGTTAAAGGTATAGTGGCTGTTTGCATCGTAAGCCATGGTGGGGATTGTGCTGCTGTAGCTGACCGCTTCGCCATGCAAAACATCCTTCGTCTGCAAAACGGTTCCATCGGCATTGACAAATTCAACCGAATGCAGGGCAGTCGGGAGTGTCTCTCTCGGACCAATGTAAAGATAGTCCATGGAGAAGGACAGATTTTTGCCCTCGGCGTTCTTGAGATTCGACAGCTGCGGACGAATGCAGATAATTTCCTTTGCCGCCAAATATTTCGCATGGTTCATGGGAACCGTTAGGGTGAAATAGCCCTGATCTACATATTTGGCAAGAGAAAAATCGACATAACAGCCAGCGACGACATCGACACCGTTGCTGCCAAAATAGATGGTAAACCTTGCCAAGCCGCTGCTCAAAGTGGATACGGCATCTTCGATTTTGAGACGAATCTGGCAGTAGTCCTGCGTACCGGGCTTAAATTGCATGGGGTAGACATTGTGGGCAGGACCGCTGTGGAAATAGTGGCTTGTACGGTCAGCGAGCTTGGAAGAGGTGCTCATGGCGCCATCGGCAACGACAGGCTCGGTGGCATAGGTGGAGTTGACCCACCAGCTTTCGATGGTATCGTAGTTTTGTCCGCCGTAGAGCCGATCGGCATAGCGGTCTTCATCGGCGCTTGTTGCGGTGAAGTCCATGAAGATGAAGTTGTCCTTTGCAGGAAGCGTATCTTCGCTGCCAAGATAGATATAATCGATCGTAAAGCGCAGCGTTTCGCCCTCGGCGGAGGTGATGTTGGAAATTTGGGGGCGAATGCTGACGATTTCCGCTCCCTTGAGGTAATTTGCACTGTCCATGGGGATGGTGACGGTGAAATAGCCTTGATCGATATAGTTCTCGGTCAGTTCGATGGTATCATAGCCGGCGGCATTGTCGGTGCCGACACCGTAGAACAGCGAAAGGTTGAATTTTCCGCTTGCGGCAACGCCGTTGTCGATGCGTACACGCATTTGGCAGAAGTCGTTTTGTGTCGGGTGATATTGCAGGGGATAGTAGCCGAAATACTGACAGCTGATGGCATAATGCACGGAGCTGGTCGAGCCTTCGGCGGCTTCGATGATGAGATTTCCGTCTTCAATTTGCGCTTTGGCATCATTGACGGAGTTTGTCCACCAATGCTTTGCGCGGTCAAAATTCTTTTCGCCGTAAGCCTTGCTCTCATAACGCTGAGCGTCGGCAGCCGTGTTGGTAAAGTCCATGAAAAGGGGCTCATTTTGCGCAGGTGCCGCACTTTCAGGTCCGATGTAGAGATAATCGATCGTGAAGCTTGCGCTCAAGCCTTCGGCAGAGGTCATTCGGGCAAACTGCGGACGCAGGGAGGTGATCGTTTCGGTGGTGTTTATCGGGAAGGTGAGGGTGAAATAACCCTTGTTCACATAGTCAGAGAGGGAGAACTCGCCCTGGGTATAGCCTGCGGTTGCGTTGGTGCCGATGCCATAGTAGAGCTGGAAGGACGCCAAATCATCGCTCTGCGTGCAAACGGCGTTGTCGATCTTCAGGCGCACCTGGCAAATATCGCTCTCGCCCGGTGTATAGGCAAGCGGCAAAATGTTGTGTGTCCAGCCGCTGTGGACATAGTGATTGGTTCTGCCTGCAACGTTGGTGGAGGTGATGCTCAAAGCGCCGTTTTCGATCACGGCGTCGGTGGAATAGGTCGGATTTGTCCACCAATTGTCGGCAAGGTCGAAATTTGTCGCGCCGTAGGCGGCATTTTGATAACGTACTTGATCCTCGGCGGTGTTATCAAAATCAAAGAACAGGTGATCCGTCTGCGGAAGCAGGTCATTCGAGCCGAAATAGATCGAATCGATGGTGATGTTTCCCAGACTGTCGCCGCTGACCATGCCGCTGAGGTTCAGTCGCAGGGTCGTGATCCGCTCGGAGGGCTTCATCGCCTCCGTCAAGGGCAGTGTGGCGGTGAAATACTCTCCGCTGCTCAAAAGTGCAGCATCCAGTGTAGTTTCCGTCAAACGGCGAAGCTGATCCTTGTCATTGACCTTGGCATTTTGGGTCGTGTAGTAATAAATGCCGAGCTTGGGCGTGCCCGATGCGACAAAATTCTCCAATTTCAAACGAACTTGAAGCTGTTCTGCCTCGGAAATATCGTAGCTCATGGGGTATTTTTGGGTCAGATAGGGTCCTGCTTGGACGTACAGAGAGCCGCTTGTGGCATTTTCGAGCATGGTAAGCTGCATCGTGCCGTCAGCAAACACAGGCGCAGAGAGTCGGGTAGAGCTGTATGCCCAATTTCCGCTGTCATAGCCGATGCCGCCATAGACCGCGCGTTCATAGCGCTCGGCATCTGCGGTTTCATTTGTAAAATCGAAGAAAAGATTCGATGGTGCATCTTCCGCGGTGCCGAGATAGATGTAGTCGATATCGATACGTCCGACTCCCTCGCTTGTGGGCTTGGTAAAGCGCAGACGCACACCGAGCGATTGCAAAAGATCAGCAGAGGTGACAGTTTCATCCAATGCGATTCGAATGGTCTGATAGGCGCCGTCTTGGATGCTGAAAGTCTGATACAACGAGCTGTAGCGGGAAACGACGCCGTCCTTTTCCAAAACGGTGAGCAAAACAAGCTGCGGATCCTTGCTGTCAGAGGGAGCAATATTTTCTGTTTTGAAGCGGATTTCCATAATTTCGGCATTTTCGGGATCGTAGGACAGGGCGTGGCGTTCTTGATTTGTCCAAGGATAGGTGCCCGAGATTGCCGAGGTCTCGAAATATGTACCGTAGTCCTCGCCACTTTCACTTGTGCCATTGTATTCATCGGTGGTATACACACGCAAAATGCCCTGTGCATTGTCCACGGTGAAATGATTGCCGACGGTGCTTGTCAGGTTGGTTGCCCAAGCAGCGCCGCTTTCGGCATCGTAATCGTAGCCGCCGTAGGCTGCCTGTGCATAGCGCTCGGAGGTCAAGTCGTTTCCAAAGCCGAAATAGAGATTTTGCGTTTTTTCGCCAATGTAAATATAATCGATCACAGCCTTTCCGCCGCTGAGTCCGGAGAAAACGACTTTAATTTGCGAGATCGTGCTGCTTGTCGGGAGATTTTTTCCTGACAGAGAAACGGTTGCTGTCAGGTATTGTCCGCTCAGATAGGTGTCGGAAATGCTGTAGGAAATATTTTCCGTGCTCCAGCTTCCGTTATAATATTTCAAGCTCACGCTCGGAGAGGAAGCGGTCGTGCTGCTGAGCTTGAAGCGGATTTGGAACATCTCAACCTTGCTCGGATCAAAGGACAGATTAGATGCTGTCAGCCCGGTTGTGCCGCTGCCAAGGGAAAGGGTCAGCTTGTCTGCACTGACCGTGCCCGTGGTGGGGCTGAAGCTGCTTGCAAGGGTGAAGTCCTGATAGCCGTAGGTTTGGGTCTGATATCTTGCGCTGTCGGAGAAATCGAACATCAGGGAAGTCGTTTCCTGCTTGGAAAAATCTGCTGTCACGGTCTTGCCGCCGATACTGCTAAAATCAATGTTCAAAACGGTGCTACTCGTGCCGCTGACGGTAATTTCGCTGTCAACGGAGGAGGCGTTGAGCGCACGGTTGATGGTGATCTTTGCACTCGTCAGCTCCTGTGTGGGATCGCATGCACTGAGGGTATATTTGCCGTCTTGCTCCTGCACCATAACGATCAGGGGTTGATTGACGGTGATATCGCCATAGGTGCCTGCCTTCCAGAATACCATCGCCGTGATGCCCAGGGTCGTTTCCTGCACGACATGAAGATCGTTCGTGCATTTTATGACCTTGATATCGGGATTGGTGGTATAAGCCTTGGTTTCTTCCACATCCTTTTCGGGCAGCATGACATAGCTGTAGGTTGCATCGGTGGGCTTTTTGCCATGGCTGAGCCAAAGCTCGAAAAAGCTGTGAGAACCTGTGGTGGGGCTGTGGGAGAGGTTGATCTGATTATAATCATCGTTGGTGTCGTCACCATCGTTGCTCGAAGTGCGGAAGGTCTTGTTCACATAAACCTCGCCGCCCGTGGGGAAGTAATAGCCACCGAAATTCTCCTGATGCACCCAAGTCGGATCCGTATAGTGCAGCGGAGAAGTGAAAGCGTTGGTTTTTTCCAAAAGCGTGCCATCGACCAAAATATCCTCTGCGCCGTAGATGGCTTCACCGTTGGCAGCGGACTTTTCTAACAACTCACGGTTGTCAACATAGGTATTCACGCCGTTGTCACGGGTCGAAAAATCGATGTCCGAGCCGACGCAGACGATCTCATCGTCGAACATGAAATAGGATTTTCTTGCAGACAGGTCGGAGACCAGAACCTGCTTCATCTTGTTTCTCTCGGCGTATTCGTCGGGCTGGGCAGAATTGTGGATTTTAATAAGCTCCTGACGGGATTCCTCCTCTGTCCAGCTGTATGCTTCAAATTCCATCGCAGCGGCGATGTATTTTTCCTCAAATTCCACGCCGCCGACAAAGCTGCACGCCTTCGTGCCGTCCTCGTCATAGTCCTGCTTCCAGTCGTCCTTGCCCTCGGCTTCGTTGTGGGTATAGGTCATGCCGGTAAAATACGGCGCACGCTCGCTCCACGGCTGACGCAGTGTTGCATCCTCCTCGGTCGTGCCGGGAACACGGTACATGTTTGCAAAAAACTGAAATTCTGCACCGTATTGGTCATAGCTGTAGTTGGTTGTGTCATTGTAGACGTAGAGCATACCGTCGCCGGTGTGCCAGCCGTAGCGGTTGCAGCCGTTGACGCACTCGTGCGGACCGATGCGCCAAGAGCTCATGGCAAGTCCGACGGTATAATTTTCCTGATGCTGCACAGCTCTGTCGGTGCAGTAGCGCATCATGGCATATTCTTCGGGATCCTCGGCAATGGTCTCGTCCAAAACGATCTGCTTGAGCGTTTGCACCAAATTGACCTCACCCAAAGAAACGGCAAAGGAAACATATGCCTTTTGTGTTGCCTCAGCGGTGTCCTGCACGACCATGCGGCGGATCATCTGCTTGAGCTGCAGATCTTCCTGCGCACCGAAGCAGCCGACCAAGCGTAGCGCCGCTTTCAAGGCATCAACGGCGTAGCTTCTGCCTGAGTTGGGGAAACGACCGGAATTCATGGCAAGCAAAACGCCGTTGTGCAGTACGGGGTCAAAGGTCTTCATGATCCATTCAAACTGGTTGTGCAGCTTGTCCGTGTCGGGTTCGAAGGCGGTGCCTGCCAAAACAGAATAGGCACCGATGATGCGGTTGCCCAAAACGTCCGTGCCGTAGGTGCCCTCCATAGCGTAATACTGGTGGCATATGTAGGAGTAGTCAGCTTTTACGCCGTCACGCTTTGTCTGATCATCCTCCAAAAAATCGACCAGATTTGTCTGAGACTGCGCCATCAAATCTTCATTTTTCGACAAAGCGGCGATCATCGGAGAAACGCCCAGACGCACACGGCGATAGCCGATGCTGGTGTTGTCGGTTTTGCCCGTGTTGTTCGGGCGAATGGCGTCCAAAAGCTTCAGACAGGTGTCCGTCAGCGTGTCGCAAATTTGCTGTTCCTCGGTCGTTTGGAAGGGATAAAGCACGATCAATGATTGCAAAATTTCCTTCTGTCCGCCATAGGTCCAGTCCCACCAGTTATAATTGGTGGTGGAATCGAAGCCCGTGTGCTGCAGGTCCCATGATTCATAGTTAAAAAATACCGTGCACTTCTCCAAGCCGTAGAAAATCGCCTCACGAAGCTCGGCATTTTGATACAGCGAGAGAGTTTGCACAGTGCCGTTTGCATCTTTATAGATGTATTTTGTGCCCTGTGTGCCATAGGCTTTTGCCATGTAATAAAGCCCAACAAGCTGCAAACGCATCGTGTTGCTGGAGATTTTGTAAGAAATATCGGTGTTGCCGAAAATGCGGTTCGGGTTGGAACGGTTCGCTTCTAAGTCCAACCAGTATTTTCCGCCGTTGTTGCTGATGCCCGAAGAGCTCAGCCCCGAGGAATTGGTCGCGCCGACGATTTTCTGAATTTCCGTGTCCGCCCAATCGACATTTTCATCGCCGCAGAGGGATTTTTTCCACTTTTCGAGCAAAAAATCCCAATCCGCATCGGTGTAGGTCGCAGCCCGTGCCTTCGGTGCTTGCAGCGGTAAAAGCTGCACCAGCAGTACAAGCAACAAAAGAAGTGCGAAGCATCGTTTGATGATCTGTTTCATGTTGCGCCTCCTATTATTCTTCATTCGTTAAGCAATGCGCCGAGGGTTTTTTCAAATTCCTCGTTGGCATAGCGTTGCAAATTTTTTCGGTACTCCTCATAAGCGGCTAAAATGGCTTCCGCCTTTGCAGATAAGCTGGCACCTCCTCCGTGCTTGCCGCCTGTGGTTGTGACCAAAAGTTCAAAACCGAGTTCCTTCTCGGCGTTTTTGATGACTGTCCACGCCTTCGAATATGCCATCTGCATCGAAATGGCAGCTGAACGCAGAGAATGCTTTTCCTGCACTCGGCGCAGCAGCTCTGCCACACCGGGTCCGAAGCATTTGCTCTGGCCAAAAATGCGTACAGTCAGTACGGGTCTGAATTTCTGTTCCATGGAAAAATTATACCACGGGGAAATGATACAAGTCAACTTTTTTTGCTTGACGGCACATGATTTTAATGTTATCCTATAAATAGAATAACGAAATTTCAGACCGGCAAATCGGAATTTACAGAATCAAGCGGAGGGCTTATGGAGTTTGCGAAAGCCTTAAATTTACAAAAGGGTTTGACCGCGATCATTGGCAGCGGCGGCAAGACGAGCTTGATGCTCCATTTGGCGCAGGAGCTGTCCGAGCGCGCGCGTGTGATCGTCACGACCTCGACACATATCTTTCCACCGAAGGAAATTCCGATCACCGAAGAAATTCAGGGCGATTTTTCGTGCATCTGTGTCGGAACTCCGTGTGAAAACGGAAAATTGACAACGCCCAGGCAGTCGTTTGAGGAATTAAAAGCCCTTGCCGACTATGTTTTGATCGAGGCGGACGGCTCGAAGCACTTGCCGTTGAAGGCACATCTTGCCCACGAACCTGTGATCCCCGACGGGGCGGACGTTGTGTGCGTGGTCGGCGCTTCGGGACTTGATCAGCCGATTTGTGAGACGGTGCATCGTTTTGAGCGGTTTTTCGAGCTGACAGGCAGCGAAATTGCCACCCCAAACGCCGTTGCAAAAGCACTGCAAGCAGAAAATTTTGCACGAATTTACCTGATCAACCAAATCGATACGAACGAGAATGCTGCTCGGCTCCTTGCATCGCTTTTGCCGCAAAAAGCCGTCCTCTCGTGCTTGAATAAAGGAGAAATCATATGCTCGTTTTAATCCGTGGTGCAGGCGATCTTGCCTCGGGCATTGCCTTAAGACTTCACCACGCAAAAATGCAGGTCGTGATGACCGATCTTCCGCAGCCGACCGCAATTCGGCGCACCGTTTGTTTTTCGCAGGCGATCTTGTTCGGCAAAATGCAGGTCGAGGATGTCTGCGCCGAATTTGCCCAAAATGCGCAGGCGGCACAAAAAATCGTGAAGCGTGGCAATATTGCCGTGCTTGCCGATCCTGAAATGGCGTGCTTACAGGCGCTCAAGCCCGATGTGGTGGTCGATGCGATCCTTGCCAAGCGCAATTTGGGCACACGCATCACCGATGCTCCTTGTGTGATCGGTGTCGGACCCGGTTTTACCGCAAAGGTCGATTGCCATGCCTGCGTGGAGACCATGCGTGGTCACACCTTAGGGCGCATGATCACGGATGGAAGCCCTTTGCCCAACACCAATATTCCCGGGCTGATCGGCGGTTTTGCCGGTGAACGTGTGCTCAGAGCGCCGTGTGACGGAATTTTCCGTCAGAGTTTGGAAATCGGCGCAATCGTCAAAGAAGGCGACGTCGCAGGAACGGTCAACGGTGAGGTGATGCGTTGTACCATCGGCGGTGTTTTGCGTGGGCTTTTGGCAGATGGTACGCCTGTTTTTCAGGGCATGAAGTCCGGTGATGTCGATCCCCGTGGCGAAAAAGACTACTGTTATTTGGTTTCGGACAAGGCACTGTCGATCGGCGGCGGTGTTTTGGAAGCAATTTTACACTTTTCGGAGGTATTTTAATATGGATGATGTGAAACTGACCAAGCTTGCCAAGTGCGCAGGCTGTGGCGCTAAGGTCGGCGCAGGAACGCTGGCGAAGCTTTTGGAAGACATTCGTGTGCATACGGATGAAAATTTGCTCGTTGGCTTTGACAAGTCAGACGATGCCTCTGTCTATAAAGTCACAGAGGACTTAGCGCTCGTGCAGACAGTGGATTTCTTTCCGCCGATCGATGACGATCCCTATATTTTCGGTCAGATCGCCGCAACCAACGCCCTGAGCGATGTTTATGCCATGGGCGGCGAACCAAAGCTGGCACTGAATATCATGGCAGTGCCCGAAAATCTGCCCAAGGAGGCGGTGCACGCCATTTTGAGGGGCGGCTATGACAAGGCATATGAGGCAGGTGCGATCATTACGGGCGGTCACAGCATTTTCGACGATGAGCCGAAATACGGTCTTGCCGTAACGGGCTTTGTGCACCCTGAAAAGCTTCTGACCAACTCCGGCGCAAAGGTCGGTGATGTGCTGTTTTTGACCAAGCCCTTGGGCATCGGCATTTTGACCTCTGCGCAAAAAGCGGGTCTTTTGACGGATGAAACTTCCGCTTTTGCCAAGAAAATAATGACAACCCTGAACAAATCCGCACGAGATGTGATGGTCAAATACCGTGTGCACGCCTGCACCGATGTCACGGGCTTTGCCCTCATGGGACACGGCTTGGAGATGGCACAGGGTAGTGACACCGAGCTTGAGATCGATACAAAGGCAATCGACCTGATCGAAGAATCCTTGGAATTTGCCAAAATGGGCATTTTGCCTGCCGGCATGTACCGCAACCGCAATTTTGCCGAAAGCTGGGTCGATGCAGGGCAGGTCGAGCTTGCGGTGCAGGATATGCTCTACGATCCGCAGACCTCGGGCGGCTTGCTGATCGCCGTGCATCCGGATGATGCAGATGCGATGGAAGCAGAGCTGAAAAACGCCGTGCCATCGGCACAGCGTATCGGTAAGGTCTGCCCCTACCGTGGCGGTAAGCGCATTTTCCTGAAATAATTCAAAGACTACAATTTTTATTGGGCAATCGTATAATACTGTTTCTTGATAAAATGGTTTGAAAACCATTTTATTGCAGGATGAATATCCTGCACCGCCTTTGGCGGCAAGAACAGTATTACACGGCATTTCTTGGCGGCTCTGCCGCCATGCCGCTTGTGAGCGGCATAATAAAACGGTTAACCCGTTTTATTATACTAATTCTTGATAAAAATGTTTGATAACATTTTTATAGCGCCGACGGCGCGTCAAGAATGTATGAGACGGGATTTTGCAATTTGCTGTCCTCAAAAATTGCAAAATTGCAACGCGTCAGCGTTGCTCTTTCTGATAGAAATCAAACATTTCTATCAGAAAGTAGTATTAGAAATAAGTATAATATGCTAAAAACGGACGGGCTTGAGAAAGCTCGTCCGTTTTGATTTTACGGTTTTTCCTTGATCTCGGTGACGGTCCATGCGCCATCGAGTTTTTCCACGCTCCAACGTGACAAAATTCGTGCATCTTCATTTCCGCTTGCACTCACCAGTTCGCCCTGCGCGTCGTATACCTCTTGGACATAGGCGACCCAGATATAGCCGCTGTTTCCGTCGATGCTTGCGGCAAGAGCTTCGGCTTTGGCGCTGACGCTGTGCGCTTCTGGATAGGAAGATAAATCCACACCATAGCGTGAAAATACGCCATGTGCCGAGATTTCCTCCTGTGTGCCGATTGTTTGCAGGGCAGAAAGTCCCTGCGCCAAGATCGGGGAAAAAACATCCTCGTCAATGCCGGACAAGGCGTAAAGCTCGTCAAATTGTTCTCCAAAATATTCCTCATTGTGGCCGAATTCGCTGTTGATATTTTGGCAGAAGACCAGGTACAAAACGCCTGCCAAAAGAAGCATCGCAACGGCGGCATAGAAGCAATACAGGGGCCATTTTTTCTTTCTTGGCGCCGCATGTTTCAGGTTCATAAATTGCCTCCTTTGATAAATTTCTCTGGTTTTTAACTTCCGATTTATCGGTGAGTTTCGTATTTGCGCAGGTCAAAGCCTTCTCCTTGAGGAGAAGGTGCCCCGAAGGGGCGGATGAGGTGGAAAGGTTGCGAATTTGCCGAAAATTATCTTAAAATCGCAACTTTTTTCTGCACACCTCATCAGTCAGCTGCGCTGCCAGCTTCTCCTCAAGGAGAAGCCTTAGCCTGTACGAACTGAAAGATAAATCGGAATTTGGCGATAGCTGTGTCATTTTTTTATCAAATAAATGCTGGATTCCGCTGTGGGTAAAACCGCCCATGAAGATAGAGCAGACCTCATGGGCAGTAGTATTAATATCTTCTGTTTCTTGTGGCGATGCGGTAAATCAAATAGATCAGTGCCGCAACACCGAATGCACAGCCCAAAGCGATCAAAATGATCCTCACTGCAGGCGTTTTATCGGAAACGGTCGAATTGACATGGAACATGGCAGTGTTTTTCTCTGTCTCCTGCGTGGCAGTGGTTTCTCCTGTTAAAGGACTTTGCGATTCCACATAAGAGGCGATCAGATCGTTGACCTTTGCCAAAAGCTCATCACCGCCTGCATCGTTTGACGCTATGCACACGATCAGATACGGCGAGGCGGCAGAGACCTCAGCCACGGCGCAGACGAAACCGCTCTCCTCGCCACGCACCTGCACGGTTCTGTATCGACTGGCAGCAGAAGTTCCGGACGAAAAATAGCCCTCCGGCTGTGGCACCATGTCATAAAGGCGCATCAGCTCACCGTAAATTTCCGATTCACGGGACAGTTCGAGCATGCAGTTCATCAGGAATTTTGCGCTGTAGCAATTTTCGTTATAAAAACGCTCGTTCATCTCGCCGTCGGAGAGATGACCGTATTCCTCGTTGATGACGTTTTTATACTGCATGACAGCATCACGCATCGTCTCGGAGACGCTGAGATTGCCATTGATGATGCTTTCGATGCGGCAGGTATCCAAGCTCATGCCGCTGATGGTGTATTCATAGTCCGGATCGACAGCCTCGGGAGTGCCTTCTTCGGGCAAGAATGCGCCGTTGTGCTCTTGCAGCGTGTAATACATATGTAAGGGCAGCGTCCAAACCTCACCGACCGGGAACATGCTGCTTGTGTTGTAGGTGTAGCTTTCACCGGATGCGGTGTTGAAATAGCTCAAGGCAAAATTACTCTCATCCAAGGAATTTTTCTGAATAAATTGATCAAGCTCCTGCTTGAGCGCACTCTCCTCAGCGGCGCAGGTCCACGTGCATAGCAAAATTACGCAAAAAAGCACACAAATAATTCTTTTCATAATGTTACCCCTTCGTTGTTTGTTTTTATCGTTCGACGGGCAGGAATTTAATCCAGCAAAATCTTTTCCTCTCTCAGTGCGGCAAGAAAGCCTTCCGCATCGGCGGTGATCTCCTCCCTGGGCGCATCGAACGTGGCATACAAACGCTCGATCAGCTCCTCCTGCGATGCCACCTGCGGCAGAAGGTCATAAATCTCCTTGCCGACCTCGTTTAAGGCGATGATCCCGTTAAAATCAAAGTCCGATGTCAGCGGTACCAATATGTATTCATCTGCAACTTGACGCAGAATATAATTCTCATTGCGCTTCATGTGCTTCCTCCTCATAAATTTTCTTCATTTGCGCCAAATAAGCATGGGTTTTTTGACATAAATAGGTCGGAACTGCCTCGTGAGAGCCTGTTTCGGCGCTGCAGGAGGCTGCGCAGACCTCGCAATAGGGGCGTTTTTGACAGGAGATACATTTTTTCGGAAGATTGATCTTGGCGGTCTGCGCTTTCAGCTCCTGCCAAAGCTCCGAAAACGGGCGGTCGGTCTTGAGGCTCGGCGCCTGCAGCATGCCGCACGGCAAGATCCGTCCGTCATATGTCAGCCAATAGGAGCTGACACCTGCCCGGCAGAAAATCCGTTCCTGCTCGGAGCGCAGAGAATCCTCGTCGGGCTCGCACGGAAGCAGACAGCCCTGCGCACACGCCTTCGCCCGGGCATAAAAATCCTGCGCAGAGTATTTTTCCCGATCGCATTCGATCATATATGCCGCCGCCTGCCCGGGCGATACCCGGCAGGTTGCACAAGCGCCGTTTTCCGCCGCACGAACTGCGGGGAAGAGATAGCTCGTATGCTGCACCTGAAGCTTCAGCTCGTTTGCAAAAGAATAGACCTCGGCAGCGTCGGCATGGTTCCATTCCGTGACGGTGTAATTGAGCTTGACGGAAATGCCTGCCTCACACAGCGCTCTGATCGTTCGGCTCACCCGGTCAAACATCTGCCCGATGCCGCAAAGCTTTTCATACGATGCACACGATGCGCCGTAGAGGGAAATGTTCAGCTTTGCCGGCGGATATTTTTTGAAAAGCTCGATCCATTCGGGCGTGATCAGCGTTCCGTTGGTGTTGACGGAGACGATGAAGCCTGCCTTTTTGCAGGCGAGATAAATTTCCTGAAAATCCTTGCGCAGGAACGGCTCGCCGCCTGTGATCAGCATGGTCAGGGTGCCTGCCTGACGTGCCTGCTCGATCATATCCAGCCAATATTCGGTCGATTGCTCTTTGGAGAGGGCGATCGGATCATTTTCTTTTTTATGTATATAACACATCCTGCATGAAAGATTGCAGCGGGCAGTCAGCTCCAGCGTACCTGAAGCAGGGATCTGTCTGCGGCAGGCTTTGTCCAGCAGAAATTGGAGAAACGATGGGTTAGGCAAAACATAACACCTCCACTTATATAAGATACCACATTTGATTCAAAATTGCAATGCAGATATTTTTCAAGCATTTCTCAAAATATCGGTTGCGTTTTTTGTGCAATTGTTATATAATATTTTTATTATTCTTTAAGAGGCGATGTAATTATGCACAAAAAAGTTATGTTTATTCTGCTGATCGTGTGTATGCTGACGGCGCTTATGCCTGCAATCTTTGCAGCGCAGACCTCCGAGGCATTGACGGACACGGGTGCGATCGATACGCAGATATTATGTAACATGTCGGCAGAAGAGGTGGAGGTTCTGCAAAATATCAACGCTGCCCGTTTTGATGCAGGAAAAGAACCCATCACTGCCTTTGACAAGCTCCAGACCGTCGGTGATATCCGTGCCTCTGAGCTTACCGTCCAGTACACCAACGACCGTCCGAACGGCGGCGGCTATTACACCGCTCTTACCGATGCCGGGATCAGCTCGTATAAAGCGGTCAGCGAAATTTATGTCAAGGGCTATTCCTCCGGCACGGCATTTATGGCAGCCGTAATGAATGCCTCTGGGCCTGCGGCGACCACCGTGAATGAAAAATACTTCCATGCCGCCATCGGTTATACCAGCAGCGATTCGACCAACTATTGGGAATTGATGTACTATGTCAGCCATTCCTGCGCACACAGCGGCTTTGAGCTGATTTTGCCCTCCGAACTGTGCTTCACAACAGGCACAACCATCGAGAAGATGTGCATCATGGCAAAGACTACCTGCGCAAACTGCGGGACTTCTTACCTGCCCGTCATTTCCGAATATTGTACCGGCTTTGACGCTACAAGTGAAGGCATACAGACCGTCACGGTCTCCTGCCTGGGTGTGACGGAGACCTTCACCGTCACAATGATGCATGAGGAAATTGATTATGATATGTCTGCCGAAGAGCTTGAGGAGCTTCGGATCATCAACCGTGAGCGCCATGCCGAAGGATTGAATCCTGTGACGGTATTTCCGAAGCTGCAGGTCGTTGCCAATATTCGTGCCAATGAGATCGTTACGCTCATGTCGCACGACCGACCCAATGGCACATCCTGCTTTACCACGCTGGGAGAAGTCGGGCTCAGCTACTACCTCGTCGGTGAGAACATTGCCGCCGGACATAAAACTCCGGCAGCCGTAATGGTTGGCTTTATGAACAGCGAGGGACATCGTGCCAACATTCTTACCGAAAAATTTATGCATGTCGGACTCGATTATGTTTATAATCAAAACTCAACATATTGGTATCATTGGAGCCAGATGTTCTATACCAACCACGGCTGCAGCTATACGAGCATGATCCTCGACCTGCCGGACGACATGAGCTTCTATCCGGATTGCTCCATTGACGATATGGGCATTATGGTGCGCTTCAATTGTGTCTCCTGCGGCACTTGCTACATGCCGCTTACGGAGGAATTTTGCTCCGGCTACGAGCCGTCAAAGATCGGAGAACAGACGATCACCGTCAGTCTGTTCGGCCTTGAAAAGAGCTTTAAGATCAACACCATCGATCATGAGCATACCTTTGAAGGTACGGATTATGTCTTCTGCACGCAGGAGGGCTACACGGAATATGTTTGCACCGTTTGTAACTATGCGTATCACGATAACTATGTCGATGCTGTCGGACACAATTATTATTGGTATGTCGCCAAGGAACCGACATTGACCTCGACGGGCTCTGCCAATGCCATCTGCCTGCGCTGCCACGAAAACCAAATTCGGACACTTCCGATGCTCAACGATCAGGACTACATCTATGAAGTCGTGACACCTGCCACCTGTTTGGCGGAGGGAACTGTTTCTTATACATACACCGTAGATACCAGGAGCTTTACCTTCCGGGCAGCAATTCCGATTGCGGCGCATGCCTACGAGGAGGAGCACCGGGCGCCGACCTGCACTTCTGCAGGCATCATTACCTACACCTGCGCTACCTGTGGCAGCAGCTATGTCAGTGAGGGCGCTGCCGCTTTGGGTCACAGCTATGACGCCGTCTTGATTGCGCCGACCTGCGAAGCGGGCGGCTATACGACCTACACCTGTACCGCCTGTAACGATAGCTATATTGCTGACGAAACCGCAGCTTTGGGTCACAGCTATGCTTATACCGACAACGGCGAAAATCACACTGTTACTTGTGCAAATTGCGATTACACCACAACGAAAGATCATGTTTACATCGCTGGCGCATGCATCTGTGGTGCAATTGAAGTCACCGAGCCGAGATACGAGCCAAAAGAAAGCTTGAAGTTCACGATGTCGATTTCTGTAGGCGCAGAGATGACCGTTACCTACAACATCATGGGCGCAGATGTCAACTCTTACTCCGACTTCTATCTTGAAGTGAAGAAAGATGTTGCAGGTGGCGAGCCTGTTACCACGATTTACGGCATCACAGAAGACCGTGAGCAGATGACGGCAAAAGTCAATCCTGCAACCGGCGAAGCGCTGATGTATCAGGTGACTTATAAGGGCATCAACGCCAAGGAAATGGGTGACAACTTCTCAACGACCCTTTATGCTGTTGGCGAAGACGGCACGATCTACTATGGCACAACCGTTGTCGATTCCATCAAGAGCTATTTGCTCGGAAAGATCGATGCAGAAGCTTCTATCCCCGAGCTGAAAACCATGGCAGTTGACATGCTCAAGTATGGCGCCGCTGCTCAGGTCAGACTTGGTTACAACACCGATAACCTCGTCACCGCCGACCTGACGGAAGAACAGCTTTCTTATGCAACCGTGGAAATTCCCGAAGCTGTGAACAACGCAGCTTCCACCGGCACCGGTGCAGCCGTAAACACCAACATCACGGTGACTTCCAGAGTACAGCTCAATCTGTCGTGCATCTACACCACCGCAACCGACCCGAATGCGGTCAAGTGTGTCATCACCGACAGCGAGGGCAAGGTTTTGGCGGAAATTGCAGCGACCAACAAGG